>NZ_JBIMPP010000035.1:0-75009 GCF_043906805.1 Actinomadura sp. SCN-SB
GCGCCCCCGGAACGGGTGAGGCCAACCTTCCGATATCGCTTGACACCCACCCGTGTTCGCGGGTCACTGGCCACCATGGCGCAGAAACTCAGCGGGTACCACCGGGCACTGGATCTCTTCGAGGGCATCGTCGGCGGGGTCCCGCACGACCGCTGGTCCTCGCCCTCGCCCTGCGCCGGCTGGAGCGCGCGGGACGTGACCGGCCACGTGATCGGCGGCCAGTACGCGATCATCGCGATGGCCACCGGCGAGGAGGCCCCGGACGCCGGCACCGAACCCGGCAGGTTCGCGGCGGGTGACGCGCTGCTGGCCTGGCGCACGGCCCGCAAGGAGTGCGACGCCGCGCTGACCCCGGAGGCGCTGCGCCGCCCGATCGCCTTCGGCGGGCTGGGCGAGCTGCCGCTGGGCGACTTCCTCGGCGGGTACGTGCTGGAGCCGCTGGTCCACGCCTGGGACCTGGCCCGCGCCACCGGCCAGCCGGACCGCCTCGACCCGGACCTGGTGCATCACGCGTTCGCGACCGCCCAGGTGGTGGCGGCCGACCTGCGCGCCGACGGCCGCCTGGGACCGCCGCTCACACCGCCCCCGGGCGCCACCGAACAGACCCGGCTGCTCTCCTTCCTGGGACGCGAGCCGGGAACCGCCTAGACGAACAGGCTTCGGAGCCGCCGGTGCCGCCCCTAGGAGAACTCGGCGAGCGCGCGCTCGGCCTCCTCCAGCCAGGCCCGGCGGGCGGTGAGGGCCTCCTCGGCTTCTTTCGCGGCCTTCTCGCGTCCGGCGTCGCGAGCCTTGGCCAGGTCCTTCTCCAAGCGCTCGATGGAGCCGCGCAGCCGCGCCACCGTGGCCTCGGCGCGGGCCCGCGCCTCGGGGTTGGTGCGCCGCCACTCCTTCTCCTCGGCGGCCCGGATCGTCTCCTCGATCTTGCGGAGCCGGCCCTCCAGGCGGTCGCGCTGGTCGCGGGGCACCGGACCGGCGGCCTCCCAGCGCTCCTGAATCGCGCGCAGCGCCTGCCGGGCCTGCCGGACGTCCCTCACCGGGAGCAGCCGCTCGGCCTCGGCGAGGATCTTCTCCTTCTCCTCGGCGTGCCCGCGCAGCTCGGCGTCGCGTTCGGCGAACGCGGCGGCGCGGGCGGCGAAGAAGACGTCCTGGGCGCCCTTGAACCGGGCCCACAGGTCCTCCTCGACGTCCCGCGACGCGCGGCCGGTCATCTTCCAGCGGCGCATCAGGTCGCGGTAGGCGGCGGCGGTCTCGCCCCAGTCGGTGGACTCCTGCATGGCCTCGGCCTCGGCGACCAGCCGCTCCTTCTCCCTGCGCGCCTCCTCGCGCTGGTCGTCCAGGGTCGCGAAGTAGACCTTGCGGCGCTTGGTGAAGGCGTTGCGGGCCGCGGACAGCCGCTTCCACAGGGCGGTCTCGGTGGGACGGTCGATGCGGTCGGCCGCCTTCCACTCCTCCACCAGCTGGCGCAGCCGCTCGCCGCCGTTCTTCCAGTGGGTCTCCTCGGCGGCGATCCGCTCGGCCTCGGCGACGATCCGCTCCTTGATCTCGCGGGCCTCGTGCCGGGCGTGCTCGCGCTGGGCCTTGACCTCCTCGCGGCGCCGCCCCACCTCCTCGGTCAGGTTGTCCAGGCGCCGCACCAGCGCGTCCAGGTCACCGACCGCGTGCGCGTCGGTGACCGCCTCCCGCAACCGGGCGATGCTGGCCTGCGCCTGCGCGGGCTGCAGATCGGTGGTGCGCAGCCGCTGCTCCAGCAGCCCGATCTCGGTGACCAGCGCGTCGTACTTGCGCCTGAAGTAGGCCAGGGCCTCCTCCGGTGCGCCGGCCTGCCAGGAACCCACGACGCGCTCGCCGTCCGACGTCTTCACGTAGACGGTGCCGTCTTCGTCCACCCGGCCCCAGGGATCGGTGGCGCTGGACACCATTGCCTCCCATCACAGTCCGGTCTTCTCACGTTATGACCGGACCTTTCAAACCATAGTCGTATGGCCGCTATTACGCTGCCACCCCGGCATTGGCGACCTTGTCGACGATCCCCATACCGGAAGTGATCTTTCCGAAGACCGTGTAGTCGGGCGGCAACTCCGCGGAGTCCTTGTACACGATGAAGAACTGGCTGCCGTTGCTGTCGGGCATCTGGCTGTGCGCCATCGCCAGCGTCCCGCGAGTGTATTTGGCCCCGTTGGTGTTCTCATTGGCAAAGCGGTACCCGGGGCCGCCCGAGCCGCTTCCGGTCGGGTCGCCGCACTGGAGCACCGAAAGCCCGCCGCTCGTCAGCCGGTGGCACTTGGACTTCTCGAAGTACTTCTTCTCCGCCAGGAACGCGAAGGAGTTCACGGTGCAAGGCGCCTTGCCCGCGTCCAGTTCCACCTTGATGTCGCCGAGGCTGGTGTTGATCGTCGCCTCCACGGTGCCCTTGTAGGCCGCGGTGGACGGCGGCTTGCCCAGCCCCTTGGGCGCTCCCCGGTCCTTCGACGACGGGTAGTTGCATTTGGCCGTTCCGTTCTCGCCCCCGGAGACGCTCACCTTCCGCAGCTCGATCTCCTGCTTGGGCTTGCCGTCCTGGGGGTCGGCCTCCGCCGTCGGGGTCGGGGAGGCGCTGGCGGCGGCGTCGGAGCCGTCGTCGCCGGTGAAGGTCACGATCGCGGCCACGCCACCCGCGATCACGGCCACGGCGAGTATCGACCCGATGATCCGGACGCGGCGCGCACGGGCCTCCTGGGCCTGCCTGCGCTGCTGCTGCCGCTGGTAGCGCTGGCGCGCCAGCTCCTTCTTGCGGTCCATACCCGCCACGGTGCCTTGCCTCCGGTGTGATCAGATCAGGGGAACGTGCAGCGCATAGTAGCGGCACGAGGCCCACAGCGGATCCCCCGAACGCCGCCGGACCGCCCGCTCCCGGGCCGCTTCGGCCCGGCGCCGCCGACACGGCGATCGGCGGATCTCGTTCGCGGTGGCCAGGGCCGCGCCGGTACCCTCGGAGGCACCGCGCGGCTGGCCGGGTGTGGCCCCGGCCGCGGCGCGTGAGGACCGACGGCGCCGGGACGGCCACAGCCCTCCCGGCGCGCGCCTCGTTCCACGTGGCCTAAAGGAAGGACGACAGTGCTCGTCGCCGGGTTCCCCGCCGGATCGTTCGCCGCGAACTGCTATGTCGTGGCGCCCGCCGCGGGTGAGGAGTGCGTCATCATCGATCCCGGCCAGGACGCCGAGGCCGGGATCGAGGAGATCCTGCGCGAGCACCGGCTGCGGCCGGTGGCGGTGCTGCTGACCCACGGCCATATCGATCACGTCTGGTCCGTCGCGCCCGTCTGCGGCGCCAAGGACGTCCCCGCCTACATCCATCCGGACGATCGCGACCTGCTGACCGATCCGGCCAAGGGCCTGTCGCTCGGCGCCGGGCAGCAGTTCTTCGGCGGGCTGGAGCTGAGCGAGCCCGACGACGTGCGGGAGCTGTCGGACGGCGCCGTCCTGGAGCTGGCGGGGCTGTCGTTCACCGTCGACCACGCCCCGGGCCATACGCCGGGGTCGGTGACGTTCCGGCTGCCTCCCGCCGGGGAGATCCCCGACGTGATGTTCTCCGGCGACCTGCTGTTCGAGGGGTCGATCGGGCGCACCGACCTGCCGGGCGGCTCCTACGAGGAGATCCTGGCGAGCCTGGCGCGGGTCTGCCTGACCCTGCCCGACCCGACCGTCGTCCTGCCCGGCCACGGTGGACAGACCACCATCGGACGCGAGCGTGCGTCCAACCCTTTCCTCACCGGGCTTCTGCCGGGGGGTTCAGGGGGGTCGTCCTCCCTGAAAGACTCGGCTCAGACACCGGCCGAAGGGCCTTCCAAGGGATTCTGACCTGACATCATCATGAGTTCGAGTTTTCAGGCCCCCAAGGGGGTCAACGAATATGTTCCGCCGCGCGCGGACCTTTTCCAGGCCATCCGCCAGGCGTTCGCCGAGCAGGCCAGGCTGGCCGGATACGGCTACCTGGAACTGGCGGTCTTCGAGGACACCACGCTCTTCAAGCGGGGCGTCGGCGAGTCCACCGACGTCGTCAGCAAGGAGATGTACACCTTCGAGGACCGCGGCGGCCGGTCGCTCACGCTGCGTCCCGAGTTCACCGCCGGGGTGCTGCGGGCGGTGCTGGAGCACAACCTGCACAAGCGGGGCGGGCTGCCGGTCAAGATCTGGACGACGGGCCCGGCGTTCCGCGCCGAGCAGCCGCAGGCCGGCCGGTACCGGCAGTTCTACCAGCTCGACCTGGAGGCGATCGGCACCGAGGACCCCCAGGTCGACGCCGAGACCATCGCGATCGCGTGGAACTGGTACCGCTCCCTCGGGCTCACCCGGGTGCGGCTGCTGCTGAACT
This sequence comes from Actinomadura sp. SCN-SB, assembly GCF_043906805.1. Taxonomy (NCBI): domain Bacteria; kingdom Bacillati; phylum Actinomycetota; class Actinomycetes; order Streptosporangiales; family Thermomonosporaceae; genus Actinomadura; species Actinomadura sp. SCN-SB. The sequence continues at coordinate 4,352 of NZ_JBIMPP010000035.1, forward strand.
CGCTGGGCTGCAAGGAGTGCCGTCCCGCCTACCGGGCCCGGCTGCAGGAGTTCCTGCGCGGGCTGGACCTGGACGAGCCCACCCGGCGGCGGATCGAGATCAACCCGCTGCGGGTGCTGGACGACAAGCGTCCCGAGGTGCGGGCGCAGCTCGAAGGCGCCCCGCTGATGGCCGACCACCTGTGCGCGGACTGCAAGGCCCACCACGACCGGGTCCGCGCGCTGCTGTCCGACCTCGGCATCGCCTGGGAGGACACCCCGACCCTGGTGCGCGGGCTGGACTACTACACCCGCACGACCTACGAGTTCGACCACCCGCTGCTGGGCGCGCAGTCGGGCATCGGCGGCGGCGGGCGCTACGACGGCCTGTCGGAGGACATCGGCGGCCCCGAGCTGCCCGGCATCGGGTTCGGCCTCGGACTGGACCGCACGATCCTGGCGCTGGAGGCCGAGGGCGCCGCGTTCACCGCGCCGCCGCGCTGCCAGGTCTTCGGCGTCGCCATCGGGGACGAGGCCGAGCGGCGGGTCTTCGGCCTGGTGAACGAGCTGCGGCGGGCGGGGATCGCCGCCGACATGGCGTTCGGCGGCAAGAGGCTGAAGGGCGCGATGAAGGACGCCGACCGGTCCGGCGCCCGGTACGCGGTGATCCTCGGCGAGCGAGATATCGCCGCCGGGTCCGCGCAGCTGAAGGACCTGGAAGGCGGCGACCAGGCCGCCGTGCCGCTCGACGAGATCGTCACCACGCTGAGGGAAAGGCTGTCGTCACGATGATCCGCTCGCACGAGGCGGGGACGCTCCGCAAGGAGCATGCCGGGCAGCAGGTCACGCTGGCCGGCTGGGTGGCCCGCCGCCGCGACCACGGCGGCGTCACGTTCATCGACCTGCGCGACGCCTCCGGCATCGCGCAGGTGGTGTTCCGGGAAGAGGACACCGCGCACGACCTGCGGTCGGAGTACTGCGTCAAGATCACCGGCGAGGTCCGGGCCCGGCCGGAGGGCAACGAGAACCCCGAGCTGCCCACCGGCGACATCGAGGTGGCCGCCACCGACATCGAGGTGCTGTCGGAGGCCGCGCCGCTGCCGTTCCCCATCGACGGCGACGTCAACGTCAACGAGGAGGTCCGGCTCAAGTACCGGTACCTCGACATCCGCAGGGACGCCGTGGCCAGGGCGATGCGGATCCGCTCGGAGGGGTCGTTCCTCGTCCACGAGGTCATGCGCGAGCACCGGTTCGTCAACGTCGAGACCCCGACGCTGACCCGCTCCACCCCCGAGGGCGCCCGCGACTTCCTGGTGCCCGTCCGGCTGCGGCCCGGCCACTGGTACGCGCTGCCGCAGTCGCCGCAGCTGTTCAAGCAGCTGCTGATGGTGGCGGGCCTGGAGCGCTACTACCAGATCGCCCGCTGCTACCGGGACGAGGACTCCCGCGCCGACCGGCAGCCCGAGTTCACCCAGATCGACATCGAGATGTCGTTCGTCGAGCAGGACGACGTGATCGCGGTGGCCGAGGACCTGGTGGCGCGGCTGTGGAAGGAGCTCGCCGGGTACGAGATCCCGCGGCCCATCCCCCGCATCACCTACGCCGAGGCCATGTCCCGGTACGGGTCCGACAAGCCCGACCTGAGGTTCGGCACCGAGCTGACCGAGCTGACCGGCTACTTCGCCGGCACGTCCTTCCGGGTCTTCCAGGCCCCGTACGTCGGCGCCGTGGTCATGCCGGGCGGCGCGTCCCAGACCCGCAGGGAGCTGGACGCCTGGCAGGACTGGGCCAAGGCGCGCGGCGCCCGCGGCCTCGCCTACGTGCTCGTCCAGCCGGACGGCACGCTCGGCGGCCCGGTCGCCAAGAACCTGTCGGACCAGGAGAAGGCCGGCCTGGCCGCCGAGACCGGCGCCGCGCCCGGCGACGCGATCTTCTTCGCGGCCGGCAGGCCGCACGCCATGCGCGAGCTGCTCGGCGCCGCCCGGCTGGAGATCGGCCGCCGGTGCGGGCTGATCGACGAGTCCGCGTGGGCGTTCTGCTGGGTGGTGGACGCGCCGATCTTCGAGCCCGCCGAGGACGACAAGGGCGAGCAGATCGGGTGGACGCCGGTGCACCACCCGTTCACCGCGCCCAAGCCCGAGTACGCCGACGACTTCCAGCTCCGTCCCGGCGAGGCCCTGGCCGACGCCTACGACATCGTCTGCAACGGCCACGAGATCGGCGGCGGGTCGCTCCGTATCCACCGCGCCGAGATGCAGCAGCGGGTGTTCGACGTGCTGGGGCTGACCAAGGAGGAGGCCGAGTCCAAGTTCGGGTTCCTGCTGGAGGCGTTCAAGTACGGCCCGCCCCCGCACGGCGGGATCGCCTTCGGCTGGGACCGCATGGTCATGCTGCTGGCCGGGGTGGACACCATCCGGGACGTGATCACCTTCCCGAAGGCCGCGTCCGGCCACGACCCGCTGACCGGCGCCCCCACCCCGATCACCGAGGAGCAGCGCGCCGAGGCCGGGGTCGACGTGATCCCCGAGGACTCTCCGGAGGAGTGACGGCCCGGGTCACCGGTGGGTGCCGCTGGTGACCCGGTACACGTCGTACACGCCGTCGATGGACCGGACGGCCTTCAGGACGTGGCCCAGATGCTTGGGGTCGCCCATCTCGAAGGTGAACCGGCTCACCGCCACCCGGTCACGGGTGGTGGTGACGGACGCCGACAGGATGTTGACGTGCTGGTCGGACAGCACCCGCGTCACGTCCGACAGGAGCCTCGGCCGGTCCAGGGCCTCGACCTGGATCGCGACCAGGAAGACCGAGTCCTCGCCGGGGGACCACTTGACGTCGATCAGCCGGTCCGGCTGCGACTTCAGGTTGAGGACGTTGGCGCAGTCGGAACGGTGCACCGACACCCCGTGCCCGCGGGTCACGAACCCGACGATGTCGTCCCCCGGCACGGGCGTGCAGCAGCGCGACAGGCGCACCCACACGTCGGAGTCGCCCGCGACGACCACGCCCGGGTCGCCCGTGCTGCGGGTGCGCTTGCGCGGCGTGGGGACGGCGATCTCGGCGAGGTCCTCCTCGGCGCTCTCCACCCCCCCGAGCGCGTCCACCAGCCGCTGCACCACGTGCTGCGCGGAGATGTGCCCCTCGCCGACCGCCGCGTACAGCGACGACACGTCCGGGTAGCGCATGTCGCGGGCCAGGGCCAGCAGCGCCTCGGCCGACATCAGCCGCTGGAGCGGCATGTTCTGCTTGCGCATCGCGCGGGCGATGGAGTCCTTGCCGGACTCGATCGCGGTGTCGCGGCGCTCCTTGGTGAACCAGTGCTTGATCTTGTTGCGGGCCCGCGCGCTCTTGACGAAGTTCAGCCAGTCGCGGCTCGGCCCGGCGTCGGGCGACTTGGAGGTGAACACCTCGACGGTGTCGCCGTTGTCCAGGGTCGACTCCAGCGGGACCAGCCGCCCGTTGACCCGCGCGCCGATACATCGGTGCCCGACCTCGGTGTGGATGGCGTACGCGAAGTCGACCGGGGTGGCGCCCTGCGGCAGCGGCTTCACATCGCCCTTGGGGGTGAAGACGAACACCTCCTGGACCGACAGGTCGAACCGCAGCGACTCCAGGAACTCGGCCGGGTCGGCGGTCTCCTGCTGCCAGTCCAGCAGCTGCCGCAGCCACTGCATGTCGCCGGCCTTGCGGCCGCCGACCGTCTCCTCCTTGTACTTCCAGTGCGCCGCGACGCCGTACTCGGCCCGCCGGTGCATGCCCCAGGTGCGGATCTGCAGCTCCACCGGCTTGCCCTCCGGGCCGATCACGGTGGTGTGCAGCGACTGGTACATGTTGAACTTCGGCATCGCGATGTAGTCCTTGAACCGGCCGGGGACCGGGTTCCATCGCGCGTGGATCGAGCCGAGGGCGGCGTAGCAGTCGCGGACGCTGTCGACCAGCACCCGGATGCCCACCAGATCGTAGATATCGTCGAAGCCGACATCCCGGGCGATCATCTTCTGGTAGATCGAGTAGTAGTGCTTGGGCCGTCCCGTCACACTGGCCTTGATCTTGGCCTCGCGCAGGTCGGCGGACACGTTCTCGATCACGTCCTGCAGGAAGTCGTCGCGGCGCGGGGCGCGCTCGGCCACCAGCCGGGCGATCTCGTCGAACCGCTTGGGGTAGAGGGTGGCGAAGGACAGGTCCTCCAGCTCCCACTTCAGCGTGTTCATGCCCAGCCGGTGCGCCAGCGGAGCGAACACCTCCAGCGTCTCGCGGGCCTTCTTCTCCTGCTTGTGCCGCGGCATGTAGCGCAGCGTCCGCATGTTGTGCAGCCGGTCCGCCAGCTTGATCACCAGCACCCGGATGTCGCGGGACATCGCCACGACCATCTTGCGGACCGTCTCGGCCTCGGCCGCCTCGCCGTACTTGACCTTGTCGAGCTTGGTCACCCCGTCCACCAGGGCGGCGATCTCGTCGCCGAAGTCGGCGCGCAGTTGCTCCAGGGTGTAGGGGGTGTCCTCGACGGTGTCGTGCAGCAGCGCCGCGCACAGCGTCTCGGTGTTCATGCCCAGCTCGGCCAGGATCGCCGACACCGCCAGCGGATGGGTGATGTACGGGTCGCCGCTCTTGCGCTTCTGGTCGCGGTGGTAGTGGGCGGCCACGTCGTAGGCGCGCTCGATCAGCCGCAGGTCCGCCTTGGGATGGGTGTTGCGCAGCGTCTTGCTGAGGGGTTCGAGTACCGGGTTCATGGCGGGTCCGCGCTGGGAGCCGAGGCGGGCGAGCCGGCGCCGCACCCGCGCGGCGGACGGCGGAATCGACGAGCCCGTACCGGACGCGCCTGGCGTACCGGAAGGGGCCGGGGCGTGTGCGGACGACGACCGGCGTTCGGTGGACGCGGGGCGGGCCTGCGCTGGGCCTTCCGCTGGACTCTGTGCTGGACGCCGCTGGGCCGGGTTCGGGCGGGCGGGCGCCCGGCCGGTGAACCCGGGATCGTCTCCAGCCGGCTCCGTACGGCCCTCATCCGGCCGGTGTGCCCCTTGCGGGGCCGATGCCTCGTTCGGGCTGGATCCAGGGATCTCAGGGCTTTCAGGGCGTTCTGGGGCCTGGGCGGGCTCACCGCCGCGCACGCGCTCCCCGCCTTCCGGCGTCACGGTCGCGCGGTCCGCGTCCTTCCCCGGCTCCGCCGCCGGGCCCGCCGCCTCGCCGGTCACCTTCCCGGTCACCGCGCCGGTCGATACCACCTCACCGGGCACCCAGCCTCCTAGACCTTGGGACGCCTCGACCTCCTCGCCCCGCGGGATGCGCCCGTCCCCCGCCGGGCTCGCGACGCCGCCGGGAAGGATCCCCCGGCCGGCTCCCGGGACGCTCCGCGTCCGGGTTAGGCGCCAGTGTATCCGCCGCCCATTTCGTACTAGACCGTAACCAGCGAATGGACGTCCAGATTCCCGAGCTTGTCCCGTCCATGCAGGAAGGACAGCTCCATCAGGACCGAGATGCCCACCACCTCGGCGCCGGAACGGGCGACCAGGTCGGCCGCGGCCCTGGCGGTGCCGCCGGTGGCCAGCACGTCGTCCACCACCAGCACCCGCTCGCCCGGGGCCAGCGCGTCCTGGTGCATCTCGATGGTCTCGGTGCCGTACTCCAGATCGTAGGTCTGCTCGAAGGAGTTCGCGGGCAGCTTCCCCTTCTTGCGCACCGGGACGAACCCGGCGCCGAAGTGGTAGGCGACCGGCGCGGCCAGGATGAAGCCGCGCGCCTCGATTCCGACGATCTTGTCCACGGTGCCGCGGCCGTGGTGGTTGACGATGGCGTCCACCACGCCCGCGAACGCCACATGATCGGCCAGCAGCGGGGTGATGTCCTTGAACATCACCCCCGGCTTGGGATAGTCGGGAACATCACGGATCCGGTCCTGGATCAGCTTGTCGAGGTCCACCGTGTCTCCTGATCAGGCGCCGGCCGCGCCCGCCGCGTGGGGGGCACGGCCGGGTGGGTCCGTTCCGGGGTTACTTGCCGCGGCGCTGCTGGCGGGTGCCCCGTTTGGGCTGCTGCCGCGGGCCGCGCTGGACGACCTTGCGGACGGTCACCGAGGCCGGGATCGCGTTCTCGGGCGCGTCGTCCTTGGGGGCGTCGTCCCGCGGCGGCTCGTCCTCCCCGTTCTCGGGACGGCCGTCCCGGGCCTTGGTGAGCGCGGCACCGGCCTTGGCGGTCTTGGCCTTGCGCTTGGCGCTGCTCTCCCGCCGGGCGATGTTGGCCCGCAGCTCGCGGTACTTGGGTTCGCGCTCCTTGAGCTGCACCAGCAGCGGGGTGGCAACGCAGATCGAGGAGTAGGTCCCCACGATCATGCCGACGAACAGCGCCAGCGACAGGTCCTTCAGCGTGCCCGCGCCGAACAGCGTGGTGCCGATGAACAGGATCGCCGCCACCGGCAGGATCGCCACCAGCGAGGTGTTCAGCGAGCGCACCAGGGTGCTGCTGAGCGCCTGGTTGGCGGCCTGGCTGTAGGTGACCTTGGAGGTGGGGCCGAGCGGTCTGGTCACCTCCTTGATCATGTCGAACACCACGACCGCGTCGTACAGCGAGTAGCCCAGGATGGTCAGGAAGCCCAGCAGCGTCGCCGGGGTGACCTCGAAGCCGGACCAGGCGTAGATGCCCGCGGTGATCACCAGGTCGTGGACCAGCGCCACCACCGCGGCCAGCGCCATCCGCCACTCGAAGGCCACGGACAGATAGCCGATGATCAAGATCATGAAGACCAGCAGCGCCCGCCAGGCCTTCTCCGAGATCTCACCGCCCCAGGACGCGCCCACCACCTGGGTGCTGACCTGGGACTCCTGGATGCCCAGGTCCTCGGCGATGCTGTTCTTGACCTCGGTGACCTCCGACGAGCTCAGGCTTTCGGTGGTCACCCGCCAGCCGCCCCCGGCCTTCTGGACGATGGCCTGGTGCGCGCCCCCGCTGGTGACCGCCTCGCGGACCTTCTCGATCGAGGCGCCCGGCTTGCTGAAGGTGAAGACCGACCCGCCCTTGAACTCCACGCCGAAGTTCAGCCCCTGGAGGAGCAGGCCGGCGATGGACAGCACCAGCAGCAGGCCGGAGATCGAGTACCACAGCCGGGGCTTGCCGACGATGTCGGCGCTGATCTCGCCCCGGTAGACACGGGCGAGGACGGCACGCAGCCCAAGCATCTCAAGCCTCCTGGCTCTTGGTACGGGCGGACGAGGCCCTCGGCGAGGCGCCGACCGCGGCCGGGGCGGCGCGTCCGCCACCGGCGGTGGCGGACGCCCCGGCGGGCCGGGCGCCGGCGGCGGCCCTGGCGTGCAACCGGGACGGATCCAGGCCCGACAGCGGATGCCCGCGGCCGAAGAACCGGGTCCCCGACAGCAGGCCCACCAGCGGCTTGGTGAAGAAGAACACCACGACCACGTCGATCAGCGTGGTCAGGCCCATCGCGAACGCGAAGCCCCGGACCCCGCCCACGGCCAGGAGGTACAGGACGAGCGCCGCCATGAACGTCACCGCGTCGGCGACCAGGATGGTGCGCCGCGCCCGCTTCCACGCCGTCTCCACCGACGGCCGGAGCGTCCGGCCCGCGCGCAGCTCGTCACGTAGTCGCTCGAAGTAGACGATGAACGAGTCCGCGGTGATGCCGATGGAGACGATCAGGCCGATGATGTGCGGCAGCGACAGCCGGAAGCCCATGTTCTCGCCGAGGATCACCACCGACACGTAGGTGATCCCGGAGGCCACCAGCAGGCTGGACACCGCCACCAGGCCCAGGCCCCGGTAGTACATCAGGCAGTACAGCACGACCAGCACCAGGCCGATCGCACCGGCGATCAGGCCGCCGCGCAGCTGGTCGGAGCCCAGCGTGGACGACACCTCGTCGATGGAGCTCTGCGTGAACTCCAGCGGCAGCGCCCCGTACTTCAGCACGTTGGCCAGGTCGGTGGCGTAGGTCTGGGTGAAGCTCTCCGGAGGCCCGTCGATCTGCGCCGTGCCGCCGGTGATGGCGCCCCTGCTGATGCTGGGCGCCGACACCACCTGGCCGTCCAGCACGATCGCGACCTGCGAGCGCGGGGAGCCGGGGTTCTGCTGGTACTGCCGGTACGCCTCGGTGGTGACCTGGCCGAACTGCCGGGCGCCCTGGCCCTTGAACTTCAGGCTGACCCACCAGCTGCTCTGGCCCTGGGTGGCGTCCGGCGGCATCGCGGACGCGTCCTCGACCTGCTCGCCCAGCACCCGCACCGGGCCCAGGATGTACTTGGTGACCTGGCCGTTCTCTTCCTTCTGGTCGCAGGCGGCGACGAACCGGCGGTTGGGGTCGTTGGCCCCGGGGACGCGCTTGTCGGGCACGTAGCAGTTCAGGGACTCGAACTGCTTGATCACGTTCGGGTCGTTGATGCCCGAGTAGTCCTGCGCCGCGGCGTTGGGGTCCAGCGTGGGCAGCCCGGAGGGCAGCCCGCTGGGCGCGGGGCTCGCCGAGTTCGAGGCGGACGGCGACGCCGATCCGGACGGGGTCGGCGTGGGCGCGGCCAGGGCCTCCGACAGCGCCCGTCCCCGCGAGGTCGGCGACGCGCTCGGGGAGGCGCTCGGCGACGCCCCGCCCGACGGCGAGGCCGAGGGAGAGGGGCTCCCCGACGGCTGGGCCGAGGGCGCGGGCGTCGCGGCGGCGCCCCCGAGGGGACGTCCGTCGGCCACCGCGAACACCTGGCGGAACTGGAGCTTGGCCGTGGTGCCGATGAGCTGGACCACCCGGTCCTGGCCCTCACCGGGCACATTGACCACGATGTTGCTGGAGCCCTGCTTGGCCACCTCGGCGTCCGAGACGCCCAGGCCGTTGACCCGCTGGGTCATGATCCGGACGGCCTGGTCCATCTGGGTGGGCGGCGGGTTGCCGCCGTTGACGGTCTTGGCGGTGAGCGTGACCGTGGTCCCGCCGGCCAGGTCCAGCCCCAGCTTGGGGGTGGGCTGCCCCTGCAGGAACATCACGCCGGTGAGTGCCCCCATGACCACGAACAGCGCGAGGAGCGTGCGCCCTGAATTGGGAACGTTTCTGCGAGGCGGAGCCACTGGTCGTCTAACTTCCCGTCGTCGTCATCAGTCGTTGGCCGCTGCCGGAAGGTCCGTCATCCCCGGCCCGCGTCGGCGGGCCGGGGCGCCGGGGCGTCCCGGTTCAGCCCGAGGACTTCTTGCCGCCCTTGCCCGCGCCGGCTCCCTGCGCGGCGGGCTTGCCGTCCTCGTCGGCGGCGGACTCGTCGGCATCGTCGGCGGGCGCGGACTTCGTGAGGTCGGCCTTGGTCTCCCCGGCCTCGTCCCCGGCCTCGTCCCCGGCGCGGTCCTCGTCCTCGGTCAGGTCGTCGCCGGACTCGCCGTCCTCGTCGTCCTCCTCGGCGTCGTCCTTGAGGACCTGCATGACGGCCTGCTTCACGACCCTGATGGTCACGCCGTCGGCGATCTCCAGTTCGAGGCCGTCGTCGTCCACCGCCACGACCTCGGCGTAAATGCCGCTGGTCGTCAGCACCCGCGCCCCGGGCTGCAGCGAGCTCTGCATTTGCAGCTGCTCCTTGCGCCGCTTGCTCTGCGGGCGGATCAGCAGGAAATAGAAGACCACGGGAATGGCCAGGAGCAGCAGCAGGTTGAACGCCCCGCTACCGCCCTGCTGTGCCGCAATAATCATGTCGCTGCCCATCGCTGGGGCATCCTTCCGATGTGGTTTGCCCGGCCTGTCAGTGGATCGCCCGGCTGTCGCCGATCGGTCCGGAGTCCGATCCGAGCCGTCCGAGACTCCGAGCCATCCGAAACGCAGGCGCCGGCCGGGTACGGGTGACCGGTCCCGGAGTCTAGAGAGTGCGCAAGACACCGGCAACGACGTGACGATCGGGAACCGGTTGAAGTTCCCAAGCCGTTACTGGGCGAACGCCTCCCCGTGATCACTTCCCGGGTGATCACTTCCCGGGCAGGTCGCCATCGTCCTCCAACGCGAACAGCGTACCGGCCGAATCGGCCATCGGCGCCGAAGGCGGAGGGGCGATCCCCAAATGCGCCCACGCGGCGGGCGTGGCGACCCTCCCGCGCGGCGTCCGGGCCAGCAGACCCTGCCTGACCAGGAACGGCTCGGCCACCACCTCGACCGTCTCCGGCTCCTCCCCCACCGACACCGCCAGCGTGGACAGCCCCACGGGGCCCCCGCCGAACTTGCGCATCAGCGACTCCAGCACGGCGCGGTCGAGCCGGTCGAGGCCGCGGTCGTCCACCTCGTACAGCCGCAGCGCCGCCCTGGCCAGCTCCAGGTCGACCACGCCGTCCGCGCGCACCTCGGCGTAGTCGCGGACGCGGCGCAGCAGCCGGTTGGCGATCCTGGGCGTGCCGCGGGAGCGCCCGGCGACCTCGGCCGCGGCCTCGTCGCTGATCACGACGTCCAGCAGCCGCGCCGACCGCTTGATGATCACTTCCAGCTCGGCCGGCTCGTAGAAGTCCATGTGCGCCGTGAACCCGAACCGGTCGCGCAGCGGGCCCGGCAGCATGCCCGCCCTGGTCGTGGCCCCCACCAGCGTGAACGGGGCGATGTCCAGCGGGATCGCGGTGGCGCCCGGCCCCTTGCCGACCACGACGTCGACCCGGAAGTCCTCCATGGCGACGTACAGCATCTCCTCGGCGGGACGGGCCATCCGGTGGATCTCGTCCAGGAACAGCACCTCGCCCTCGGCCAGCGTGGACAGCACCGCCGCCAGGTCGCCGGCCCGCTCGATCGCCGGGCCGGACGAGATCCGCAGGGGACGGCCGAGTTCCGCCGCGATGATCATGGCGAGGGTGGTCTTGCCGAGCCCGGGGCCGCCCGACAGCAGCACGTGGTCCGGGGTGCGGCCGCGCCGCAGCGCGCTGTGCAGCACCAGCGAAAGCTGCTCGCGCACCCGCTCCTGGCCGATGAAGTCGTCCAGTTTCCTGGGGCGCAGCGCGGCCTCGATGACCCGCTCCTCCGGGCCGCCGGTGTCGGCCGAGACGAGCCTGTCCGGCTCAGCGTCCATGACGGCGCCTCCCCTCGGCGGCCCCCGGGCGCCCGCTCCGTGCGCCGGTCACTTGCTGAGCTTCCTGAGCGCGGACTTCAGCAGGGTCGCGACCGGCGGGACCTCGGCACCGTCCGCCCCGTCGGCGGCCAGGTCGGCGGCGACCGCGGCGACCGCGGCGTCGGCGTCCCTGGTGGACCAGCCCAGGTTGATCAGGCCGCTGTGCACCTGTTCGCGCCACCGCTCGGCGGCCTGGCCGGGCGGCGGGGCGAGGGCGCCGTCGCCGCCGCCGGCGGGGGCGCCCAGGCGGTCCCTCAGCTCCAGGACGATCCGCTGCGCGCCCTTCTTGCCGATGCCGGGCACCTTGGTCAGGGCCGTCACGTCCTCGGCGGCCACGGCGCGGCGCAGCGCGTCGGGGCTGTGGACGGCGAGCATGGCCAGCGCCAGCCGGGGCCCGATGCCGCTGGCGGTCTGGAGCAGTTCGAACACCGCCCGCTCGTCGTCGTCGGCGAACCCGAACAGGGTCAGCGAGTCCTCCCGGACCACCAGCGAGGTCGGGACCGTGGCGTGCTCGCCCACCCGCAGGCCGGCGAGCGTGGCGGGGGTGCACTGGACGGACAGGCCGACGCCGTGGACGTCGATGACGGCGCCGTCCGGCCCGGCCGCGGCCACCCGGCCGCTGACGAAGGCGATCACTGGGCCGCCCCTCCTCTCGTCCGCGAAGTCGTCGCCGTCCGGGCCGCCGCGCGGGCCGCCGTGAGCCGCGCCTGCGCGCCGCCGCGCCACACGTGGCAGATGGCCAGGGCGAGGGCGTCGGCGGCGTCGGCGGGCCTGGGCGGGCCGTCGAGGCGGAGCAATCGCGTCACCATGTTGGCCACCTGCGCCTTGTCCGCGCGGCCGTTGCCGGTGAGGGCGGCCTTGGCCTCGCTGGGCGTGTGCGTGGCCACCGGCAGGCCGTGCCTGGCGGCGACCAGCATCGCGACCCCGGCGGCCTGGGCGGTGCCCATCACGGTGCGGACGTTGTGCTGGGAGAACACGCGCTCCACCGCGACCACGTCCGGGCTCAGCTCTTCGATCAGCGCCTCGATGCCGGCCTCGATGCCCAGCAGCCGGGTGGCGACCGGGTCGGCGGGCGCGGTGCGGACCACCGTGACCCGCACCAGCCGCAGCGGGGCGCCCGGCGCGCCGTCGACCACGCCCGCCCCGCACCTGGTGAGCCCGGGGTCCACGCCCATCACCCGCACGCGCGCTCCTTCGATCATCTGTTCGGCAGGCCACGCTACCGGGCCCCGCGGACAATCGTGCCGCATCGCGCGGCCGTGTCGGCGTCCCGGAGGCGGGTCTCAGAACTCGTCGAGCGCGTAGGCGGTGGCGCCGAAGACCGCGTCCAGGGCGGGTGCGTGGCCTTCGAGCAGGCCGGCGCCGCGCAACGTGGCCGTGGGGACGCCGCCGTACAGGGCGGACAGCCCGCGGATGCCCAGGCGTACGGGCGCACGGGCTCCGGGGGCCGGTTCGAGACGTCCCTCGCCGTCCTCGACCGCGAGCCGCCACGTGCCCGAGTTCGCGGGCAGGTTCGGATCGTCGATCTCCAAGACCACGTCGGCTCTCACCGGGGCCGGGTAGCCGCGGGCCTCGATCGCCGCGGGCGCGTCCACCACGCGCAGCATCCAGCCCGTCACGTGGACCTCGCCGTCCGGGCGCTCCCTGGGAAGCCAGAACACCGGGTCGTGGGGCGCCAGGCACGCCTCGACGGAGGCGGCCGTGGACGAGCCCGACCCGACGATCGCCCAGAGCGCGTGCAGGGTCTCCTGGGAGCCCGCGAGCAGCGTCTCCACCTGGAGGCCCTTGCCGCCGGGGCCCCAGTGGTAGTCGAGGACGCCGTCGTCGGCGAGGTAGACGTAGGAGTCGTCCTCCTCTTCGAGGAAGACCCGCCACATCTCGTCGCCCCAGTCGATGGGGCCGCAGGCGGCCGTGTCCCGGTGCAGGCGCCGGATGGTCTCGGCGACCTCGGCCGCGTCGCCGGGCCCCGCGCGGCGCAGCCCCGCCGGGGACCCGGACAGGACGGCGCGCAGCGACTCGGTGGGGAACTTGGCGTGGTACGCGGCGCCCGCGTGCTCCCAGCCCAGGGCACGGTAGAGCGGCGTGGTCGCCGGATACAGCATGGCGAGGGCGTGTCCGAACTCGACGCAGCGCTCCAGGACATCGCGCATCATCCGGCGGCCGACCCCCCGCCCGCGCGCCTCGGGGGCGACGGCGACGCCGCCGACGCCGCCCGTGGAGACGGCGCGGCCGTGCCACCACTGCCTCAGGTCGTGGATCCGGGCGGTGGCGATCAGGCGGCCGTTCTCGTACCCGCCGTACTGGCGGCCCGCGACGAGCGTGGGCCGCACGAACCTTCGCGTCTCCGCCCAGTCGTCGTAGGACACCGGCCCGAAGGCCCTGGACCGGATGTCGCGGGAGGCGTCGAACTCCTCCGCGTTGAGCGTCCTGATCTTCACCCGCCCGACGTTACGCCACGGCCCGGCCCGGCCGTCGGAGGGCCGGTCAGCTGATGGCCTCCATGACCTCGTCGGAGACGTCGAAGTTGGCCCAGACGTCCTGGACGTCGTCGGAGTCCTCCAGGGCCTCGATCAGCCGGAAGACCTTCTTGGCGGTCTCCTCGTCCAGCGGGACCGAGACGCTGGGCAGCCAGCTGGAGTCGGCCGACTCGTAGTCGATCCCGGCCTCCTGCAGGGCCGTGCGGACGCTCAGCAGGTCGCCGGCCTCGCAGACGATCTCGAAGTTGTCGCCCAGGTCGTTGACCTCCTCGGCGCCGGCGTCCAGGACGGCCATCATCACGTCGTCCTCGGTGGTGCCCGCCTTCGGGACGATCACCACGCCCTTCCTGTTGAACAGGTAGGACACCGAGCCGGGGTCGGCCAGCGAGCCGCCGTTGCGGGTGAGCGCCACCCGCACCTCGGACGCGGCGCGGTTGCGGTTGTCGGTGAGGCACTCCACCAGCAGGGCCACGCCGCCGGGCGCGTACCCCTCGTAGGTGATGTTCTGCCAGTCGGCGCCGCCCGCCTCCTCACCGGCGCCGCGCTTGCGCGCGCGCTCGATGTTGTCGTTGGGGACGGAGTTCTTCTTCGCCTTGAAGATCGCGTCGTAGAGCGTGGGGTTGGCGTCCGGGTCGCCGCCGCCGGTGCGGGCCGCGACCTCGATGTTCTTGATCAGCTTGGCGAAGAGCTTGCCCCGCTTGGCGTCGAGGGCCGCCTTCTTGTGCTTGGTGGTCGCCCATTTGGAATGGCCGGACATTCGCTTACTCCTCCTCCATCGCCCGGCGCACCAGATCGGCGAAGTAGTGGTGCACGCGGTGGTCGCCCGTCAGTTCAGGATGGAACGCGGTCGCCATCAGGCGGCCTTGGCGGACGGCGACGATCCTACCGATGTTCGGGCCGCCCTCGGCCCGCCCGATCACGCGGACGCCGTCGCCGACCGACTCGACCCAGGGGGCGCGGATGAAGACGGCGTGGAACGGCGCGTCGCCCATGCCCTCCAGCGGTACGGAGGTCTCGAACGAGTCGACCTGGCGGCCGAAGGCGTTGCGGCGCACCGTCATGTCGATGCCGCCGATGGTCTCCTGGCCCTCGACGCCGTCCAGCACCCGGTCCGCCAGCATGATCATGCCCGCGCAGGAGCCGTAGGCGGGCATGCCCGCCTCGATCCGCTTGCGCAGCGGTTCCAGCAGCTCGAAGGTGCGCGCCAGCCGCCACATGGTGGTGGACTCGCCGCCCGGGACGACCAGTGCGTCCACCCGCTCCAGCTCCTCGGGGCGGCGCACCGACACGGCGCGCGCTCCGGCGCCCTCCAGGGCGCGGGCGTGCTCGCGCACGTCGCCCTGCAAGGCCAGAACGCCGATGGTGGGCACAGCAGTGGTCACGAGAGAACCTTCCGGGGAGATCGGCACAGGGTTTGCGCGAAGGGACCGTCGGGGTTCCGCGTCAACCCTAGACGGTGGTTACAACGTTCCCGGCACGCGTGAGTCTTCCCACGCGGCGGGCCGGGACGGGGCGTCAGCTCAGCTTGAAGCGCCGCAGCGGCAGCTCCAGGGGGAGGAAGCCGTCGTCGCCGCGCTCGGCGATGCCGCGGCCGAACATGTGCGCCTCGGCCAGCGCCAGCCCGAACTCCTCCTGGTCGAACGGCAGCGGGACGTCGCGCGCCCCGTCCGGCCCGTCGCCGCCCAGGTCGTCCAGGGCCTTCCAGAACGGCGCCTCGGCGGCGAGCCTGGCGCCCTGGTCGACGACCACGCCGTCCTCGGCGGTGACGAACACGTCGCGGCGCAGCGCGCCCGCCTCGTACCAGCGGAACCAGCAGCCGGAGATCACGCTGTGCAGGACCAGCACCCCGCAGCGCGCGCCGGGCAGCGCCGCGGCGGTCCGGTCGGCGATCCTGCGGGCGTCCTCGTCCAGGCCGAACAGCCGCCGGTCGCAGACCAGCAGCGCGCGGTCGAAGGCGCCGACGAACAGCTCGTCCTCGTACGGCCACAGCGCGAAGTCCAGGACGGTGTCGCCGGTCTCGGTGAGGGTGGCGGCGGGGTAGAGCCCGCGGGCCAGCCGCGCCGCCGCCTCGGGATCGGGGTCGGGGCTCAGGTCCGGCCGGAAGACCCCCGCGGGATCGCCGGAACTCGCACAGGCCAGCGCGACCGACCACGCCATGAGCACGTCCCTTCCACGGCCGCCCTGACGCCCGGGGCCCGCTCCTCCCCTGCGACCGCGCGTGCCAGCGTAAACCCTGGCGCGCGGGTTGGGGAGGGCGGCGGGCGGGAGTGCGTCCGAAGTAACCATCCGGTCAGCCCGCGCGGCCGGCTCGGGCCGCGCGGGCCGGCGGGCTCACCAGCCGCGGTGGGCGAACTTCTGGTCCTCGCCCAGGGAGGCGACGTTGATGCCGACCATGGCCTCGCCCAGGCCGCGCGACACCTTGGCGATCACGTCCGGGTCGTCGTGGAAGGTGGTCGCCTCGACGATGGCCTTGGCGCGCTTGGCCGGGTCGCCGGACTTGAAGATGCCCGAGCCGACGAACACGCCCTCGGCGCCGAGCTGCATCATCATCGCGGCGTCCGCCGGGGTGGCGATGCCGCCCGCGGTGAACAGCACCACCGGCAGCTTGCCCAGCTCCGCGACCTCCTTGACCAGCTCGTACGGGGCCTGGAGCTCCTTGGCGGCGACGTACAGCTCGTCCTCGGGCAGCGACTGGAGGCGGCGGATCTCGGCGCGGATCCTGCGCATGTGCGTGGTGGCGTTGGAGACGTCGCCGGTGCCGGCCTCGCCCTTGGACCGGATCATCGCCGCGCCCTCGGTGATGCGGCGCAGCGCCTCGCCCAGGTTGGTGGCGCCGCACACGAACGGGACGGTGAACGCCCACTTGTCGATGTGGTTCTCGTAGTCGGCCGGGGTCAGCACCTCGGACTCGTCCACGTAGTCGACGCCGAGCGACTGCAGCACCTGGGCCTCGACGAAGTGCCCGATCCTGGCCTTGGCCATCACCGGGATGGACACCGCGGAGATGATGCCCTCGATCATGTCGGGGTCGCTCATCCGGGAGATGCCGCCCTCGGCGCGGATGTCGGCGGGCACCCGCTCCAGGGCCATCACGGCGACCGCGCCGGCGTCCTCGGCGATCTTGGCCTGCTCCGGCGTGACCACGTCCATGATCACGCCGCCCTTGAGCATCTCGGCCATGCCGCGCTTGACCCGGGCGGTCCCGGTGGCGGGCGCGCTGGCGGTCTCGCTGCTGGCCGGGGTGGCGGGAGTGGGAGTGGACACGGGCCTACCTCACGTGAACTGATGATGGGTCGGAAAGTCCATCGTATTGCGTGCCCGTCCTATTCCCGGCGCCGGCCACCCCGCGTCGGCCGCGCTAGGGGATGCGGGGCTCGCCGTCGTTGACGAGGACCACCCAGACCTGGCCGGGGGCGAACGTCATCGGCTTGCCGTCGGCGGTGGTGAAGGTCGTCCCCCGGTCCTCCGACGGCCGCGACCAGGTCGTCTCGTAGGACCTGCCGTCGCGCAGGACGAGGGCGCGGCCGGTGCCCGTCGTCTTGATCTCCGGGGTGTAGTTGCCCAGGAAGTCGTGGAACTTCGACCGGGTCGTCCGGGCGTACTGGATGACGACGGTCTGCCCGCCGAGCACGCCGCCCTCGGCCGCGGTGTCCACGCGCCCGTCGTGGGACGCCAGCCACCGCTTCTGCTTGGCCGACCAGGTGAAGGCCATCCGGGTGGACGGCCAGCGCGCCGTGAAGGTCTTGGTGGGCTTGCCGCCCGGCGGGGCCTCGCCGAACCGGAACCCGATGTCGCGCGGCCCCTCGGCCTTCGGAGCGCGCTTCAGCAGGGCCCTGGGGTTGGCGTAGAGGTTGTAGGGGGCCGGTTTGGGGCCGAAGCGGTAGTAGGCGCCGCCCGCCTTCTCCTCCGAGAGGTCGTACACCGGGGCCTGCGCCACGTACTTCTTCATCTTGCTCTGGACGCCGGAGAACGCGAACGCCGGGCGCCCGAACTGCGGCAGGAGGTGCAGGTCGGAGATGCGGGCGCTGCGGACCGGCCCCACCCGCGCGGGCAGCCTGGACGAGTACACCGCCATCAGCCGGGTCTGGCCGCCCTCGACCTGCTCCACGTACACGATGTCGGCCGAGCGCACCCCCGTCTGCGGCAGCGCGTTCCGGGTGTTCTCGATCTTCACGGCGAGCACGGGGTTGTCCACGCCCCGCCGGCCGCCCGTGAAGGGGTGGGTGGCGGGAGCGGTGGTCCTGGACGCGCCGGCCTCCGGGGCCGCCGCGCCGGGCGGCGTGGCCGGCTCGGGTCCCGCGCTCGAGCAGGACGCCAGGGCGCACCCCAGGACCAGGGCGCCGACCGCGGCGCCCACGCGTCCGGGGGTCCCATGGCCCCGCAGCGGTGACCGTACGTTACGCACGCTTTACCCTCCCTTGGCGGATGGGCCCGAGGGTAGCGAATACGAACGTAAGCTTTGTCCGGGTTCAACCCCGGTGACCGGCCTGGTGGGCGTCACCGGAGAGGGGGCGTTCGGTTACCCTCCGGTCGACTCGCCCATCGCGCCGTGGGCGGCGGGGTCAGCCGCGCAGGGCCAGCGGCGGATCGTCGTCGATCTCGAAGAAGTCCGGGAGGGGCGCCCGCCCGGCCAGCGGCAGCACCCGGATCAGCATCTTGCGCCGGGCCGTCCGCGCCTGCGCCACCGCGTCGTTGTAGAACCTGCGGGCGTAGACGACCTTGGCCGCGGCCCCGCCCAGCTCGTCCAGCACCAACTGCCCGTCGTCCTTGGCCTTGAGGGTGTCGGCGAAGTCGGGCTGGTCGACGACCGCGCGCAGCGCCCGGGACAGATCGCTCTCGGCGAACTCGCGCGACTCGGCGTCCGCGGTACGGGCCTCGTGCGCCGCGGTGGCCAGCACCAGGCTGGTGGCCGGGTCCAGCAGCCGTGAGGCCGCCAGTTCCAGCGCGACCGCCGCGCGCCGCACCAGGGCCGCGTCCAGCGCCGCCCGCGCCGTCTCCACCCGGACGTGCAGCCGGTCGAGCCGGGTCGCGCGCCAGGAGACGTACACGGCGAGGAGGAAGGCGACGGCGACCCAGAACAGGACGTCGATGATCCAGTCGTAGAGCATGGTCCCGGCCATCAGGCCCCGAGACCGGACTCGACGACACCGGTGCCGTCCAGCGCCACGGTCTCGTACACCCGCAGCACGTCACGCGCCACCGCGGACCAGTCGTAGCGGCGGACGGCGGCGCGCGCCTCGGCCGACAGCTGCTTGCGCCGGGCCGGGTCGTCCAGCAGCTCGCCCGCCGCCGCGGCCAGCGCCTCGTGGTCCCCGACGGGGAACAGCGCCCCGGCGCGGCCGCCCAGCAGCACCCGGTCGAACGCCTCGATGTCGCTGGCCAGGATCGGCGCCCCCGCCGACATCGCCTCGGCCAGCACGATGCCGAAGCTCTCCCCGCCCAGGTTGGGCGCCACGAACACGTCCACCGAGTGGTAGGCGCGGACCTTGTCCTCCTCGCTGACCATGCCCAGGATCACCACCCGGTCGCGCAGTTCGGGCGACACCTTGGCGCGCACGTCGCTCGCGTCGCCCGGCCCGGCCAGCAGCAGCCGCAGCCCCGGGCGCTCGCGGCCCAGGATCTCGAACGCGCGCAGCAGCACCGGCAGGCCCTTGCGCGGCTCGTCCATCCGGCCGAGGAAGCCCAGCGCGCCGCCGGAGCCGTCGCGGGCGCCGTCCTCCCCGTCCGCGCGGCCCTTCCAGCCCGGCAGCGGGTCGGCCATCGCGTACCGCTCGGTGGCGACCCCGTTGGGGATCAGCACCGCGTCGCCGCCCAGATGCTCCACCAGCGTCTTGCGGGCCGCCTCCGACACCGCGATCCGGCCGGTGATCTTCTCCAGGGCGCTCTGCAGGATGGGCGCGGTCACCGACACCAGCCGCGACTTCTGGTACGAGGCGTGGAAGGTGCCCACGATCGGGCCGTCCGCCGCCCAGCAGGCCAGGATGCCCAGCGACGGCGCGGCGGGCTCGTGAACGTGCAGCACGTCGAACCCGCCCTCGTTGATCCACCGCCGGACCCGGCCCGCCGACAGGAACCCGAACGCCACCCGTCCCACCGAGCCGTTGTAGGGCACGGGGACCGCCCGGCCCGCCGGCACCACGAACGGCTCCAGCGGCGTGTCGTCGTCGGCCGGCGCGATCACCGACACCTGGTGGCCGAGGCCGATCAGCGCCTCCGCCAGGTCACGGATGTGCTGCTGGACGCCGCCCGGTACGTCCCACTCGTACGGGCAGACGATGCCGATCTTCACCGGCCGGCCTCCCCCAGATCCTCCACCCAGACCTTCTGGAGCATGTGCCAGTCCTCCGGGTGGGCGGCGATGCCCTCCTCGAAGACGGCCGCGACCTCCTGCGTCATCGCCCGCACCCGCTCCTGCCTGGTGCCGGACTCCGGCACCGGGACCTCGTCGTGGACACGCGCCGCCCAGTACTCGCCTTCGTACCACAGGGTGACCGGGATCAGCGCGGCACCGGTCTGCACGGCGAGCGCCGCCGCGACGCCGGGCATCCGCGCGGTCGCGCCGAAGAACTCCACATCGATCCCGCTTTCGGTGAGGTCGCGATCGACCACCAGGCAGACCGGCCGACCGTCCCGCAGCCGCTGCGCCATCCGGCCGAACGCGGAGGCGCCCTTGTGCGCCAGCACCTCCATGCCCAGACTCTCGCGGAATTCAACAAAACGCTTGAAAAGAGACTCCGGCTTGAGCAGTTCCGCCACAGTGGTGAACGGGTGTCCCTGGTGTACCAGCCAGGCGCCCGCCTGCTCGTAGTTGCCCATGTGCGGCAGGGCCAGGATCACGCCGCGGCCCGCCTCCAGGTTGGCGAAGATCTTCTCGTGGCCGGTCACCCGCATCCGGCCGACGATCCGGTCGCGGTCGTACTCGGGGAGGCGGAACACCTCCAGCCAGTACCGGAAGTAGGAGCGCATCACCTTCTTGCTGAGCGCGCGGACCTCGGCGTCGACGGCGTCCTTGCCCAGCACCCGGCGCAGGTTGCGCTCCAGTTGCCGGACCCCCCTGCCGCGCCGGTGCCAGGTGCGGTCGGCCATCGCGGTGAACAGCCCGCGCGCGGCCCGCTCGGGCATCTTGCGGACCACGGTCCAGCCCGCGGCGTAGGCGGCGTCCACCAGCGCGTCGCGCGCCCTCCCCGGCGAAAGCCGCCGCACGCTCACGCGGGTCACGCCCGCCGCTCCGCGCGGCTTCCGGCCCCGCGCCCGCGCACGCCGCGGGGCTCGGTCTTGGGCTCGGCCTGCGTCGCGGGCCTCGCCCCCGGGTCCTCCGGCTCCGCCGCCTCGGCCAGGGCCTGCGAGCGGACGGTCGCGAACCGCTGCCCCACCGTCACGGTGCTCAGCACGGCCAGCGCCCACAGCGCCAGCGCCAGGACGTACGGGACGCCGATCCCGTCGAGGCCGGCGGCGACCAGCGCGACGATCAGCCGCTCGGACCGCTCGGCGATGCCCACGTCGCACCGGTAGCCCAGCCCCTCGGCGCGGGCCTTGGCGTACGACACCACGACCCCGGCGACCAGGCAGTACAGCGCCACCCAGGACAGGCCCTCCTGCCCGTCCCGGTACAGCCCGATCAGCAGCCCGGAGAAGATCGCGGCATCGGCCACCCGGTCCATGCTGGAGTCCAGGAAGGCGCCCCATTTGGTGATCTTGCCGGTGACCCGGGCGACCGCGCCGTCCAGCATGTCGAACAGCACGAACGCGGTGATGACCATGGTGCCCCAGAAGAACTCCCCGCGCGGGAAGAAGCCCAGCGCGCCCGCCAGCACGCCGGCCGTGCCGACCACGGTGATGGCGTTGGGCGTGATGCCGGTCCGCGCGACGGCGCGGCCGACCGGGTTGAGCACATGGCCGAGCGCGGGCCGCACCTTGTTCAGCATCGCGGGCCGCCCTGCCGTGTCGTGTCCAGCCGCGTCGTGTCCAGCATCGCGTCCGATCCCCGTCCGATCCCGTGTCGAGGCGGGCGGTCCCCCACCGGGACCACTCCAGAATCGCGCAGGGGCCGCCAGCGGAGACGCGGCGGGGCGCCCGGCGCGCGCCCATCGTAGTGCGAGCGCCCGCCACCGGGCGCCCGCGAGACGCGGGCCGGGATTCGTGAAGCGTCAACGAGCCACACCGTGGAGAGGCTCACCCACGAGAAGAAAGGGGACGTTTGCGGCTCACCCCTTGTGATCCTGGCCGTCACGGGAAAAGGTGTTGACACGGGTGTGACGCTGGTCACGCACGTCGGATGGAGTGGCTTGGCGCCGCACTCGGACGAGGAGGACCCTGCCCGCCAGGGCCGGGCCCTCGACCGCACACGGCCCCGCGCGGGCACGTCCGAGGAGGTAGTCAATGGCTGACAAGGGAGGCCATCCGGGAGCCCCCGGCAGGGCACCGGAGGCCGGCCGGCCCGACAAGGTGCGCAACGTCGTGCTGGTCGGCCACTCGGGAGCGGGAAAGACGACGCTGGCCGAGGCGCTGCTCGCCGCGACCGGCACCATCCAGCGGCGCGGCCGCGTCGAGGACGGCACGACGGTCAGCGACTTCGACGAGGTCGAGGTGCGCCAGCAGCGTTCGGTGAACCTCGCGCTGGCCCCGCTCACGCACGGCGACATCAAGGTCAACCTGATCGACACCCCCGGGTACGCCGACTTCGTCGGCGATCTGCGCGCCGGACTGCGCGCCGCCGACGCCGCCCTGTTCGTGATCTCGGCGGTGGACGGCATCGACGGCCTCACCCGGATGCTCTGGGAGGAGTGCGCGGCGGTCGGGATGCCCCGCGCGGTGGTCATCACCAAGATCGACCAGAACCGGGGCGACTTCGACGACGTGGTGATGAGCTGCCAGGACGTCTTCGGCGACGGCGTGCTCCCCTGCTACTTCCCGGTCGGCTCGGGGGACGGCCTCACCGGGCTGATCGGGCTGCTCACCCAGCGCTGCCTGGACTACTCCACCGGCGCGCGGGTGGAGTGCGAGCCGCAGCCGGAGTACCTGGACCAGATCGCCGAGCAGCGCGCGGCGCTGATCGAGGGGATCATCCAGGAGAGCGAGGACGAGACCCTCATGGACCGGTACCTGGCCGGTGAGGACATCCCCGTCAAGGAGCTGATCGAGGACCTGGAGACCGCGGTGGCGCGCGGCAGCTTCTACCCGGTGCTGGCCACGTCCGTGCCGCACGGCGACCACCCCGGCCCCGTCATCGGCATGCTGGAGCTGCTGGAGGTCATCACCCAGGCGTTCCCGTCCCCGCTGGAGCACGGCATCCCGCCCGTCACGGCCGTGACCGGCGGCGCGGCCAAGGACATCGCCTGCGACCCCGAGGGCCCGCTGGTGGCCGAGGTGATCAAGACCACCTCCGACCCCTACGTCGGCAGGATCTCGCTGGTCCGGGTGTTCTCCGGCACGCTGCGCCCCGACACCACGGTGCACGTCTCCGGCCACGGCCTGGAGGACCGCGGCCATGAGGACCACGACGTGGACGAACGGGTCGGCGCGCTCAGCTCCCCCCTCGGCAAGACGCAGCGCGTGGTGTCGGAGTGCGTGGCCGGGGACATCTGCGCGGTGGCCAAGCTGAACCGTGCCGAGTCCGGCGACACCCTGTCCGACCCCGGCTCCCCGTTGCTGATGGCTCCCTGGTCGATGCCCGACCCGCTGCTCCCGGTGGCGATCCAGGCCAAGTCCAAGGCCGACGAGGACAAGCTGAGCCAGGCGCTGGGCCGGCTCGTCGCCGAGGACCCGACGCTGCGGCTGGAGAACAACTCCGAGACCCGGCAGCTCGTGCTGTGGTGCATGGGCGAGGCCCACGCCGACGTCCTGATCGACCGGCTCCGCTCCCGGTACTCGGTCGAGGTCGAGCGGGTGGACCTGCGGGTGCCGCTGCGCGAGACGTTCGGCGGCAAGGCGCAGGGCCTGGGACGGCACGTCAAGCAGAGCGGCGGCCACGGCCAGTACGGCATCTGCCACATCGAGGTCGAGCCGCTGCCCTCGGGCGAGGGGTTCGAGTTCGTCGACAAGATCGTGGGCGGTGTGGTGCCGCGCCAGTTCATCCCCTCGGTGGAGAAGGGCGTCCGCCAGCAGATGGCGCGCGGCGTCGCCGCCGGCTACCCGCTGGTCGACATCAAGGTGACGCTGTACGACGGCAAGGCGCACTCGGTGGACTCCTCCGACATGGCCTTCCAGGCCGCGGGCGCGCTCGCCCTCAAGGACGCCGCGTCCAAGGTGCCGATCCTGCTGCTGGAGCCGGTGGACGAGGTGTCGGTGCTGGTCTCCGACGACTATGTCGGCCCGGTCATGTCGGACCTGTCCTCGCGCCGCGGCCGGGTGCTCGGCTCGGAGTCGGTGCCCGGCGGCCGCACCATGATCAAGGCGGAGGTCCCGCAGCTGGAGATCATCCGGTACGCGATCGACCTGCGCTCGATGTCGCAGGGCACCGGCACGTTCAGCCGGACCTTCCTGCGGTACGAGCCGCTGCCGTCCCACCTCGCCGAGAAGCTGGCCGCCGGGCAGAAGGAAGGCTGAGTCCCCGGAAACCCGGAGGACGAGACGACGGAGCGGTGCCCGGTGCTCGCGCGGGGCGCCGCTCAGTCGTCCGCGGGCCAGGCGTCGGCCAGGATCTGCCGCGTGTCGCGCAGAAGCTGCGGCAGCACCTTCGTACGGCCCACGACCGGCATGAAGTTGGTGTCGCCGCCCCAGCGCGGCACCACGTGCTGGTGCAGGTGCGCGGCGATGCCCGCGCCGGCCACATGGCCGAGGTTCATGCCGACGTTGAACCCCTGCGCGCCGCTGGCCTTGCGCAGCGCGGTCAGCGAGCGCCGGGTCAGCCTGGCCAGCTCGCCGTACTCGGCCTCGTCCAGCTCGGTGTAGTCGGCCACGTGCCGGTACGGGACGACCATCAGGTGACCGGAGTTGTACGGGTACAGGTTGAGCACCGAGTAGACCCACTGGCCGCGGGCCACGATCAGGCCGTCCTCGTCGCTCATCTTGGGGATCTCGCAGAACGGGCAGCCGTCGTCGGCGCCCGCGCCGGTGGGCTTGCCCTCCCCCTTGATGTACGCCATCCGGTGCGGCGTCCACAGCCGCTGGAAGTCGTCGGGCACGCCGGCGCCGCCCAGCTCCTCCTCGACCTGGGGCCCCGGCCCGGACACGGGGGACTGGGCAGGATCGGCGGGCGCGTCGTCGCGCGCCTGCGGCATCACGGGCTCCTCCGGCTCTGCGCTCAAGGCGGCGTTCTCCTTCGGGTTCACGGCCTGACCAGCAGCATAGAGAGAGATACGCGACGGCTTGAAGCCGGGGAGGCCGGCGGCGTCGCAACCCGGGCACACAGCCAAAATCAGGATGAGTCAATAAACTTGTCGCGAGTCGGCCGACGCGGGCGCTTCTCTGCGCCACCATGGGTGTCCCTGGACGGGACGGGCGATCTACCGCGGGAGCCGACATGACCGACCTCGACAAGCACTTTCCGGCGAACGGAACGGAGCCGGAGCGCCCCGAGGCCAGGCCCGCGCCCTACTACCCCGGGATGCCGTCGTCCGGCACGCCGTCCACCGGCGGCGTGCCGCTGGCCGCGCCGGCCCCGGTGACGTCACCCGCCCCCGCGGCACCGCCCGGGGCCGCGCCACCGCCGGGCACCGCGCCACCGCACGCTCCGGCACCCGTACCGGCACCCGCGCCCGCCGCGGCACCCGCGCCCGCTCCGGCTCCCACGCCCGATCCGGCACCCGCTCCGGCCAAGGCCGCCGCCGCGCCGGAGGCCGTGGTGAAGGGCCGCATCACCATCGAGGACCAGGTGATAGAGAAGATCGCGACGATGGCGGCGCTGGAGGTGGAGGGCGTGGCCGCGTCCTCCACCCGCGCCGCCGGCCCCGCGTCCGGCCAGTCCGGGGCGCCGGGCCCCGCGCACGACAACGAGGTGTCCCTGGACCTGCGGCTGGCCGTCGAGTACGGCTGCGCGGTCATGGACGTGGCCAAGGAGGTCAAACGCAACGTGGCCCGGATGGTCAGCCTGATGCTGGGCCTGCGCGTGGCGGCCGTCGACATCACCGTCGAGGACGTGCGCGCGCCCGCCCGCGACCAGGCACCGGACGGCCCGGACGGACACGCATCGGGGTCGTTCCCCTCCCGCCCGTAAGGAACGACCCCGATGACCTCGGCGGCCCATACCGAGCCGCCAGTTCATGCACTTTAGACAGCATGACGGCCCATACCAAGCGATTTCGCAGGTTACCGGCTGGTCAGGCCCTCGGGCGGGCGTAACAGGTCTGCACCGCCACGCCGACCGAGACCGTGGTGACCTTCACCCGTTCCACCATCCGGGCCGTGACCCCGCCGAACCGGAACGTGTACGGGCCGGGCCGCCGCACGCCGGCCTGCCGGGAGACCGGTGGCGCCCGCGCAGGGACGCCTCGGCGCGCGCCAGGCCGCTGGCCGACACGTTGATCGTGACCTCCAGCCCGGTGCCGCCGTCCCGGTAGAAGGCGGTGCCGTCCGGGCACCAGGTGACCGTGCCGTCGTCCCGTTCGGGACCCGGCGGCCCGCCGTCCCGCGCCTGGCCCTGCGGTGCGTTGCCGCCCCCAGGACGCGAGGGCGTGGCGCGGGGGGCCGGATCCGTGGGCAGGGGAACGGCCGAGGCGGTCCCCGAAGGGGACGTTCCGCTCGCGGCGCTCCCGTCCGCGGCGCCGCCGTCCTCGCGGAACAGCGGCATGAGCAGGACGACGACGGCGGCCGCCACCAGCGCCAGCGAACCGCCGTACCCGCCGATCAGGCCGAGGGCGGGACCGTTGGGCCGGAGCCTCTTCCTCGGCTTCATCCCGTGGACTTCCTCCCATGCCGCCCCGCGCCGTCGCGTCCCGCGGAGGGATCAGACCTGGACGCGGCTCCGTACCGCCTGGACGATCTCCTCCACGGCCTCGCCGATCGGGACGCCGTTCTTCTGCTCCCCGCTGCGGTAGCGGAACGACACCGCGTCCTTGGCCACGTCGTCGTCCCCGGCCAGCAGCATGTACGGGACCTTCTGCTTCTGCGCGTTGCGGATCTTCTTCTGCATCCGGTCGGCGGAGGCGTCCACCTCCACCCGGATGCCCCGCTCGCGCAGCAGGGAGGCGACCTTCTCCAGGTGCGGGACGTGCGCGTCCCCGATCGGGATGCCGACCGCCTGGACGGGCGCCAGCCACGGCGGCATCGCGCCCGCGTAGTGCTCCAGCAGCACCCCGAGGAACCGCTCGATCGACCCGAACAGCGCCCGGTGCAGCATGACCGGCCGCTGCCGGGAGCCGTCCGCGGCCTGGTACTCCAGGCCGAACCGCTCCGGCAGGTTGGGGTCGACCTGGATGGTGGACAGCTGCCAGGTGCGGCCGATGGCGTCCTTGGCCTGCACGGAGATCTTTGGGCCGTAGAACGCCGCGCCGCCCGGGTCGTCCACCAGGTCGAGGCCGAACCCGTCGGCGGCGTTGCGCAGGGCCTCGGTCGCCCAGTCCCAGTACTCGTCGGAGCCGATGAACTTCTCCGAGTCGTCCCGGGTGGACAGCTCCAGGTAGAACTCCTCCAGGCCGAACTCGCGCAGCAGGTCCAGCACGAAGGTGAGCAGGTTCCTGATCTCGCCGACCATCTGCTCGCGGGTGCAGTAGATGTGCGCGTCGTCCATGGTCAGGCCGCGCACCCGGGTGAGTCCGTGCACCACGCCCGACTTCTCGTACCGGTACACGCTGCCGAACTCGAAGAGCCGCAGCGGCAGCTCCCGGTACGACCGCCCGCGCGCCCGGTAGATCAGGTTGTGCATCGGGCAGTTCATCGGCTTGAGGTAGTAGTCGGCCCCGTCCAGCTCCATGGGCGGGAACATGTCGTCCTTGTACCAGCCGAGGTGCCCGGAGACCTCGAACAGGTTCTGCTTGGAGATGTGCGGGGTGTTGACGAACTCGTACCCCGCCTCCTCGTGCCGGCGGCGCGAGTAGTCCTCCATGACCTTGCGGATGATGCCGCCCTTGGGGTGGAAGACCGCCAGGCCGCTGCCGATCTCGGGCGGGAAGGAGAACAGGTCGAGCTCGGCGCCGAGCCTGCGGTGGTCGCGCTTCTCGGCCTCCTCCAGCATCCTCAGGTACTCGTCCTGCTTCTCGCGGGACTCCCAGGCGGTGCCGTAGATCCGCTGGAGCTGCGGGTTCTTCTCGCTGCCCCGCCAGTACGCGCCGCCCGAGCGCATCAGCTTGAACGCGGGGATGTCCCGGGTGGTGGGCAGGTGCGGGCCGCGGCACAGGTCCTTCCAGCGCCGTTCGCCGGTCTTGGCGTCCAGGTTGTCGTAGATGGTCAGCTCGCCCTCGCCCACCTCGACGTCGGAGCCGTCCTCGGAGCTGGCGGCGCCCTTGAGGCCGATCAGCTCCTGCTTGTAGGGCTCGCCGGCCAGTTCCTCGCGGGCCTGGTCGTCGGAGACGGCGCGCCGGGAGAACCGCTGCCCCTGCTTGACGATCTCGCGCATCCGCTTCTCGATGCGCTTGAGGTCGTCGGGGGTGAACGGCTCGGGGACGTCGAAGTCGTAGTAGAAGCCGTTCTCCACGGGCGGGCCGATGCCGAGCTTGGCCTCGGGGAACAGGTCCTGGACGGCCTGCGCCAGCACGTGCGCGGCCGAGTGCCGCAGGATCGCCCGGCCGTCCGGCGAGTCGATCTCGACCGGCTCCACCTCCTCGCCGTCGCGCACCTGGTAGTCCAGGTCGCGCAGGTCGCCGCCGACCCTGGCGGCGATCACGGTGCGCCCGCCCTTCTGGGGGGACGCCCCCGCGGGGCCTCCGGCGACCCCGAGCACCTGGCCGGCGGTCGACCCGGCGGGCACCGACCGCTCGCGTCCGTCCAGGGTGATGCGCAGCTCGGGCACGGTGGACACGGGTACTCCTCGCGATCGTGATGTGGATTCGGCGTGGTCCGGCTCTGGGCGGACGCTCGATGGTATCGAGTCCGGCGGGCCGCCGGACGGGTCGTGCCCCATGGTTGGCTCCAGTTTCTCGTCAGGTTCCGGTGGCGGGAGGAGCGACCCGCGGCGGCCCCCGGCATGACGAAGGCCCCGGGATCGCTCCCGGGGCCCACGCTGGTCCGTCCTGGTCAGGACATGCGTCGCTCGCGCCGGGAGATCCCCGGCGTCGTCGTCCGATACGCGCGCATGTCCGCCATGCGCCCATCCTATCCGACGGGGAGCCGGACCCTCAGGGAAGGGCGTTAAGCGAAGGGCTCAGGCGCGCACGGCCAATCCGATCAGGTGCGGCTTGGCGGGGTTCGGCAGCCGCGAGGGCGGAAACCCGAAGCGGCGCTCGCGCCGCACGGTGAAGCCCGAGCGCGCGATCAGCTCCCCGGTGGGACGGGAGACATGGCAGCCTCCCGCCACGTACGGCCAGATCACGTCGGCGCACTTCTGGAACGCGGCCATCCTGGGCGTGGTGGCCCGCACATGCTCGTAGTAGCGCAGCTCCCCGCCGGGACGAAGGACGCGGCGCAGCTCGGCAAGGGCGCGGACCGGGTCGCGGACCGAGCACAACACCAGCGAGGCCACCGCCACGTCGAAGGAGGCGTCGTCCAAGTCGAGGCGTTCCGCGACCCCGGCCTGCACCTTCACCGGGACCGGGGCCGAGGCGGCGGCGGAGACGGCGAGGGCGCGCAGCGTGGGCTCCGGCTCGATCGCGACCACCTCGGTCACCGACGCCGGGTAGTGCGCGAAGTTGGCGCCGTGCCCCGCGCCCAGGTCCAGAACCCGGCCGCTCGCCCCGGCCAGCAGCTCGTCGCGGTGCGCGGCCCCGCCGGCCTTCGCGAGGTAGGCGTCCACCCGCGGGTAGGCGCGGGCGAATCGCGGATGCCTGAGATCGTCCGTCATCTCCGCAGTCTCGGCCACACCGTGCCGTCCCGTCGAGACCGCCCCCCGTCCATGCCCCGTCCATGCCCTGACCACGGTCCCGTGGCCATGACCGGGTCTGATACCCAGGGTTCTGTGAAGATCTCCCTCCTCCGGGGCACGCCACCGGTCCGTGCGGCGACTTAGGCTCGCAGTGCGATGAACCGATCACCCTCCCCGCCGGGAAGCGGATACCCGGCGCGCCACGAGCAGGCCCGCGGCCAGGCGGACCACCACGACCATGTGCGGCTGCTCCGGGGAGCGCGCTCGGCGGTGGTGCCGGGTCCGCACGACCCGCGTGGCGTCCCGCTGCCCGCACGGCTGTGGCTGCGGATCCCGGTGCTCCTGCTCCTGGTGGCGCTGGGGCTCGGCTTGACCGCGGGCTCCATCGCCATCCCGATCGCGGCGGAGCACCGCCCGTCCGGGTCCAGCACGCTGCTGGGTCTGTTGCAGGCGGCCCCGCTGCTGCTGGTCGCGCTGCGCCCGCTGGCCGCCTGGCGGATCGCGGGGGCCGGGCTGCTGCTCGGGGTCCTCCAGGTGCACGGCGAGTTCTGGCCGTGGCCGGTCACGGCGTTCCTCGCGCAGTTGCTGATCCTGTTCTTCGTCGCGATGTCCAGCGACCGGGAGACCCTGCTGGGGGTCGGGGCGATCACCATCGGCGGGCTGATCCTGCCCGCGGTGCTGTTCGGCATGCCCGCCTGGTTCGGCGCGATCCTGGCCGGCCTCGTGCTGGTGGTGCTGGCGTTCGGGGACGCGGTGAGCGGCCGCCGCACCGCCGAGGCGATCCTGCGCGAGCAGGAGGAGCTGCGCCGCCAGGACCTGGCCAGGCAGGCCGTCCTGGAGGAGCGCGCCCGGATCGCCAGGGAGCTGCACGACGTGGTGGCGCACCACATGTCGGTGATCGCGATGCAGGCCGAGGCCGCCCCGTACAAGATCCCCGAGCTGCCGGAGGAGGCCCGGCACACCTTCCACGTGGTGCGGGACGCCGCGCGGGAGGCGCTGACCGAGACCCGCCGCGTGGTGGGCCTGCTGCGCTCGGACGACGAGGGCGCCGAACGCGCCCCGCAGCCGGGCCTGGACAGGCTGGACGACCTGGTGTCGGGGGCCCGCAGGTCGGGCCTGGCGGTGAGCGTCGACGTGGTCGGGGTGCCCAGGCCGCTGGCCGCCGGGGTCGACCTGTCGGCGTACCGGATCGTCCAGGAGTCGCTGAGCAACGCGGCACGGTACGCGCCCGGCGCCCGCGTGCTGGTCGAGATCCGGTACGGCGCGGACCGGCTGGACGTGGGCGTCGCCGACGACGGACCGCGCAGCACCCCGGCGGAGTCGCAGGGCGGCGGGCACGGCCTGGTCGGCATGCGCGAGCGCGTCACCATGCTGGGCGGGACGATGGAGGCCGGGCCGCTCCCCGAGGGCGGCTGGGCGGTCACCGCGAGCCTCCCGTACGGCACCGGCGTGCCGTAGGAGGGACGGCGCGGTCCACGGCAGGCGTTAGGTTCTACTCGTGACGATTAGGGTGCTGATCGCCGACGACCAGATCATGATCCGCGACGGGCTCGCCGCGCTGCTGTCCTCCGACCCGGAGATCGAGGTGATAGGGCAGGCCGGGAACGGGCGCGAGGCGGTCGACCTGGCCCGCGAGCTCGACCCCGACGTCATCGTGATGGACATCAGGATGCCGGAGATGGACGGCCTGGCCGCCACGGCCGAGCTGGTCGGCGAGCCGCCCGCGCAGGACGCCGACCCCGCGGACATCCGTCCCAAGGTGCTGGTGCTGACCACCTTCGACCTGGACGAGTACGTCTACGAGGCGCTGGGCGCGGGCGCCAGCGGTTTCCTGCTCAAGGACGCCTCGGCCGCCGACCTGGTGCACGGGGTGCGGGTGGTCGCGTCGGGGGACGCGCTGCTGGCCCCGTCCATCACCCGGCGGCTCATCGGGGACTTCGCGCGGCGGCGGCGCCACCAGCGTCCCAGCCCCGGCGCCACCTCCTCGCTGACCCCGCGCGAGCTGGACGTGCTGCGCCTCATCGCGCGGGGCCTGTCGAACGCGGAGATCGCCGCCGAGCTGGTGCTGGCCGAGCAGACCGTCAAGACGCACGTCGGCCACGTCCTCACCAAGCTCGCGCTGCGCGACCGCACCCAGGCCGTGGTGTACGCGTACGAGAACGGCCTCGTGGGAGGGTAAGGGTCGTCCCGCCTCAGCGGGACGGGTCGAGGACGAGCTTGCCGGTGGTGCGGCGGGCGCGCAGGTCCTCGTGGGCCCGGCGGACCTCGCTCAGGCCGTACTCGCCCCCGGCGACCACGCGGATCCGCCCGTCGGCGGCGAGGGCGAACAGCTCGGCCAGCGCGGTGCCCATCACGTCGCCCGGCTGCCGGAACGCGTGGGCGAGCCACATCCCGGCGATCGTGATCGAGCGCGCCAGGAGGGTGGCGGGCTGGACGGGCGCGGGCGGCCGCCGCGAGGCCATGCCGTAGAAGGCCAGCCGCCCGAACGGGGCCAGCGCCCGCAGGCTCTGGTCGGTCACCGTGCCGCCGGTCATCTCCAGCACGATGTCGACCCGCCTGCCGCCGTTGGCCTCGATCAGCGCCGACTTCAGGTCGGGCTCGGCGGGATCGACGGCGGCGTCCGCGCCGAGGCTCAGCGCGAGCTCCCGCTTCTCCTTCGAGGAGGCGGTCGCGATGACCCGTCCCGCGCCCCACACCTTGGCGAGCTGGACGGCCAGGCTGCCGACGCCGCCGGCGGCGGCGTGCACGACGACCGACTCCCCGGGTGCCAGCGGCGCGCTGCGGCGCAGCAGCATCCACGCCGACGCGCCCTGGATGACCATGCCCAGCGCGGTGACGTCGTCGAGCCCGCCGGGGACGTCCCAGGCCATCGGCTCCGCCGCCACGGCCTTCTCCGCGTACCCGCCGCCGCCCGTGAGGGCGACCACGCGCCGCCCGTCCGGGGTGCGCCCGACGACCTCGGCGCCGGGGACCATGGGCAGGGACTGCTCGGCCAGGTAGCTGTTCTCGGTCTGGTGGGTGTCGGCGTAGTTGATGCCCGCCCTGGACACCTCGATGAGGACCTGCCCGGGGCCCGCGGCCGGCTCGGGAAGGTCGGCCGGCCTGAGCACCTCGGGGCCGCCGAACTCGGTGATCTGGATCGCGCGCACGCGCCTCTCCTCTGCGGACTCTGCGGACGGATCAGCGAACGGCTCAGCGGGGTCCGGGGACGCCGCGGAACCTGAAGGGGCCGCTCTCGCGGCCGGGGACGACGAACCACGCCTCGCCGGCGCCGTCGGCGTCGAGGATGGCCATGAACGCGGTGACCACGTCGGCGACGTCGAGGATGGGGAAGCCGCTCTTCTCCAGTTCGCCCTTCATCTCGCCGAGGATCGCGGTGTCGGCGAAGGACGGGCACAGCGCGTTCACGCGGATGCCCTCGGGCGCGTGCAGCGGGCCCAGCGCCCGGACGAGGCCGACGACCGCGGCCTTGTTGGCGCCGTAGACGGGGTCGAACGGGGTGGCGGTGAGGGCGGCCATGCTGGCGGTGGCGATGATGTCGCCGCCGCCGCGGGCGCGCAGCGCGGGGAGCGCCGCGTGCATCCCGTACACGACGCCGTCGAAGTTGATCGCCATGGCGCGCCGGTAGTTGCCGACGTCGAAGCCGTCCTCGCCGATGCCGCCGCCCGTCTCGCCGAGGTGGGTGGAGACGCCTGCGTTGAGGAAGGCCACGTCCAGGCCGCCGTAGGCGTCGACCGCCGTGGCGACGGCGGCCTGGTTGTCGGCGGGTTCGCGGACGTCGCAGCGGACGAACCGGCCGCCCAGCTCCTCGGCCAGCGCGGCGCCCCGCTCCTCGTCGACGTCGGCCAGGACGACACGCACCCCCTCGGCGGCCAGGCGCCGCGCCACCGCCGCGCCGATGCCGTTGGCCCCACCCGTGATCAGCGCGGTTCTGCCCGTACCGTCGAAAGCCGCCATCAGGACCCGACCTCCCAAGTAACTGACTCGTCAGTTACTCTAACGGAATGGACTTCGGTTTGAGCGCACGGGCCCAGGACTACCTCGGCCGCCTGCAGGAATTCATGGACTCGCACGTCTACCCCGCCGAGCCGGTCTACGCGGACCAGCGGCGCGAGCTCACGGCCGCCGGTCAGGAGAACACCGTCCCGCCGGTCGTCGAGGAGCTCAAGGTCGAGGCCCGCAAGCGCGGGCTGTGGAACCTGTTCCTGCCCGACAGCGAGGACCCCGCGCACGGCCTCTCGGTCACCGACTACGCCTCGCTGGCCGAGATCACCGGCCGCTCCCCCGAGCTGGCCCCCGAGGCCCTCAACTGCGCCGCGCCCGACACCGGCAACATGGAGGTGCTGCACCTGTTCGGCACGCCCGAGCAGAAGGAGCGCTGGCTGCGGCCGCTGCTGAACGGGGAGATCCGCAGCGCGTTCGGAATGACCGAGCCGGACGTGGCCAGCTCCGACGCGCGCAACATCGCCACCAGGATCGAGCGGGACGGCGACCACTACGTCATCAACGGGCGCAAGTGGTGGATCAGCGGCTCCGCCGACCCCCGCTGCAAGATCATGATTCTCATGGGCAAGACCGATCCGGAGGGGCACCCGTACCGGCAGCAGTCCATGGTGCTCGTGCCGCTGGACACCCCGGGCGTGGAGATCGTCCGGCCGCTGCCCGTGTTCGGGTACTGGGACCAGCACGGGCACTGCGAGATCAAGCTGACCGACGTCCGCGTCCCGGTGGAGAACCTGGTCGGCGAGGAGGGCGGCGGGTTCGCCATCGCCCAGGCGCGGCTCGGCCCCGGCCGCATCCACCACTGCATGCGCGCCATCGGCATGGCCGAGCGCGCGCTGGAGCTGATGTGCCGGCGCGCCGTGTCGCGGGTCGCGTTCGGCAAGCCGCTGGCGCAGCAGGGCGTGGTGCAGCAGCAGATCGCCGAGTCCCGGATGGCGATCGAGCAGGCGCGGCTGCTCACCCTCAAGACCGCCTGGATGATCGACAAGAGGGGGGTCAAGGAGGCCCGCTCCGAGGTCTCCGCCATCAAGGTGATCGCGCCGCGGGTGGCGCTGGAGGTGGTGGACAAGGCCATCCAGGTGCACGGCGGCGCGGGCGTCAGCGAAGACACGCCCCTGGCCTCCATGTGGGCGCACCTGCGCACGCTCCGCCTCGCCGACGGCCCCGACGAGGTGCACGTCCGTTCGGTGGCACGGGCCGAGCTGGGTAAGTACGTGAGCACGTGACCGAGCAAAGCGTGCGGAGGAGGATGCCGCACGCCCGGCGGCGCGAGCAGCTGCTCCGGGTGGCGCTGGGCGAGTTCGGCAGGCGGGGCTACCACCTGACCCAGATGGAGCACGTGGCCGCCGCCGCCGAGGTGTCCAAGGCCCTGCTCTACCAGCACTTCACCTCCAAGGAGCAGCTGTTCACCGAGGTGACCGAGTCGATCGTCACCGACCTGACCGAGCGGCTGAACGTGGCCGTGCGGGCGCAGCACGACTCGGCCGAGGGCATCCGGGCGATGATCCGGGTGCTGTTCGACTACGCCACCGCCGAGCCGGACGCGTGGGAGCTGCTGATCCGGCATCTCGACAAGCCCGACAGCGGGCCCGGGACGCGGGAGCTGCGGGATCTGCGCGACCGTCTCGGCACGGCGTTCGCCGATCTGCTGCTGCGGCGGCGCCGGGCCGACCCGGCGCTGTCGCCGTCCGCGCTCGCCGCCAACGAGCGGCGGGCGCGGCTGCTGGTCCCGCTGATGTACGGGTCGATGCTGTCGATGGTGTCGTGGTGGCTCGACCATCCCGACACGCCGCGCAACCGGGCCGAGCAGATGGCGCTGGAGTTCATCTGGCTCGGCCTGGACCGGCTGCGCTCCGGCGAGCGGCTGCCCCGGCACGGTCCTCCGCCCGGAAACTCCTGACATTTCCTCTGAGATTTCCTGGGGGACGGTCAAACCTCACCTGAGCGTAACGATTTCAACTCGGACGGTTCCGCGTCCCGCCCCATCGGCGCAACGATGCCGGTGTGGCTGCCGACGGGAGTGGCGCGACGTCCCAGGCCGGTCTGATCGCCGACCGGTTGCGCGAATGGCACGGTGTGTCCCAGGTCCGGGCGGACTGCGGGGTGGGCATCGCCCTCGCCACCGCGGGACGGCAGTTCCTGCACCTGCATTCCGACGAGTCCGCCGAGCTGCGGCTGACCCGGCCGGTGGTGGAACGGCTGGGCGCGGTCCTGGGCTCGTTAGGCACGGTGGCGATCCAGCCCGGCGGCGAATGGATCACGGTGCGCCTCGAAACCGGCTCCGACGTGGGCCTGGTCGTCTCGCTGGCCAGCGTCGCCATCAAGGCCAACGCGACGGCGCTCGCGCCCGGCGGCGGCGTGCCGTGCAGCGCCGCGGCCGGCGGCATCCCGCCCGAAAGGCTCGCCAGGCTCTACACCGCCGGGCCGGGCGGGTCCCCGATGCCGCTCAGCCAGTTCCCGCTGCTGCCCCGCGCCGTCCCGCGCGAGGACGTCGAACGCTCCGGCTGAGCCGGACCGGCCGTCCGGCCGTCCGGCTAGGACGGGTCGCCGGGCGGGCAGCGGAGCGCGAGGTAGAGGTCGGTGCGGTCGCGCATCGAGTGCATGCTGCGGCCGGTCATCTCCTCGATCCGCTGGATGCGGTACCGCAGCGTGTTGACGTGGACGTAGAGCAGGTCCGCCGAGCGCTGCCACGATCCCGCCGTCTCCAGGAAGGTGTCGAGCGTCCGCATCAGCTCGGTGCCGTGCTCGGCGTCGTAGACCTCCAGCGGGCCGAGGAGCCGTTCACGGTACGAGCGCCGCACGCCCTCGGGCAGGACGTCCAGCAGCACGCCGTGCGAGTCGAGGTCGGCCTCCTGGACGATGGTGACCGGGCCCGCGCCGGTGCGCGCGAAGCCCAGGCCGCGCAGCGCCGCGTCCACGGCC
Organism: Actinomadura sp. SCN-SB; assembly: GCF_043906805.1. NCBI lineage: Bacteria > Bacillati > Actinomycetota > Actinomycetes > Streptosporangiales > Thermomonosporaceae > Actinomadura > Actinomadura sp. SCN-SB. Next base: position 40,671 of record NZ_JBIMPP010000035.1, read on the forward strand.
GCGGGCAGCCGCCCCGGGTCGTACTCGGCCTCGCTCACCCCGGCCGCGACCGCCCGTCCCTCCATGACCAGCGGATAGCGGGCGGGCAGGCCGCGCAGCGCCTCCCTGATCGCGGCCACCCGGTTCTGCCCGTTCACCAGAGCGATCACCGCGCCGTCGCGTTCGCACAGCAGCACCCTGCGGGCCCATCCGGACAGCGTGCCGCCCACGATCCACGCGCGGGGCAGCGCGGCGTCCATCGCGACGGCGACCGCGACGATCGGCAGGCCGGTGTCGGCGCCCAGCGCGCGAAGCCGCGCGGCCAGGGCCGTGCCGTCGGCGCCGGGACCGCCCATCGCGTCCAGCAGGTCGCCGACGCGCCGCTGCTCCTCGCTCCGGCGGTCGTCCACACGGTCGAGTTCGAGTCCGAGGAGGGGCAGGGCCGTGCGCAGCACCACCTCCCGGGCCGTGTCGGTGGCCGTGTCAGTGGCCGCGTCGGTGCCGGGACCCGGGCAGACCAGATGGCCGCGGACGTCCCCCCGCGCGCCGCGGATCGCGTGCACCGACCGCGGCGGCGACCCGCCGCCGCCCGCCACCCCGACCGGTGAGCCCTGCGGCTCCGCCGACACCCGCCGCCACACGCGTTCCACCTCGGCGGGCGCGGGGACGTCCCCGGTGAAGGCCAGGACGGTGGCCAGCGGCGACAGCACCCAGCAGTCCAGCCCCGCGTCGTCGCGCAGCAGCCGGACGAGGCCGCGCAGCCCGTCGGCGCGGCGGGCGGCGGCGAGCCGCCGCGCCAGCCCGGCGGGCGAGTACGCCTCGGCGACGAGCGCGGCGATCGCGCCGAACGCCGCGTCGTCGCCGGCCCTCCCGCCGCCGGAGCGGTCCACGATGAGCAGCGGCAGCCCGCGGCGCTCGCATTCGGCGGCCAGCGAGCCCGGCGGCTCACCGAGCCTGTCCAGGCCCACCACCAGGGCCGCGGCGCCGCGTTCGGCCAGCGCGGAGACGAACGCCGCGCAGTCGTCCGGGCGCCGGTACCACCGCCCCGTGGTCAGCACCAGGTCCCCGGGCCGCACCAGTCCTCCGGGGTCGGGACGGTCGGTGGTGCGCACCCGGCGGATCCTCCGGCCGAGCGAGCCCTGGCCCGCCACCAGCGTGAGCCGGACGTCCTCGTGCGCGAGCAGATCCGCGACCCGCAGGATCGCCGGTGCCGTTTCCGTCGCCATGATCACGCCTCCGGAGCCGATCCCGGCCGCCGAGGGCGTACGGCGGCTCCGGATCAGCCGTGCGGCTGCACGTCGAGCGTAGCCCTCAGAGCCGCTCCGGCGCGGTGGCAATCCTCGAAGGTGCAGTACAGCGGCGCCGGTGCCAGCCGGACGACATCGGGCTCGCGGGCGTCGGCGATCACCCCGGCGGTCGCGGCGAGCCGTTCCACGACCCCGGCGGCGTCCGGCACGCGGATCGACAGCTGGCAGCCGCGCATGGCCGGGTCGGCGGGCGTCAGCAGCTCCAGCCCGCGAACACCCTCCAGCCGCGCCGCCAGGTAGCCGGTGAGACGCTCGCTCTTGGCGCGCAGCGCGTCCATCCCCACCCGGTCGAAGATCTCCAGGGACGCCAGGACGGGGGCGAGCGCCAGGATGGGCGGGTTGGACACCTGCCAGGCGTCGGCCGAGGCAGGCGGGGAGATCTCCGGCCGCATCTCGAACCGGGTCGCCGGATCGGTCCCCCACCAGCCCGACAGCCTCGGCAGGGCGGCGTCCCGTCCGTGCCGTTCGTGGACGAAGCAGCCCGCGACCGCGCCGGGCCCGCTGTTGAGGTACTTGTACGAGCACCAGGCGGCGAAGTCCACGTCCCAGTCGTGCAGGCGCAGCGGGACGTTCCCGGCGGCGTGCGCGAGGTCCCAGCCGACCACGGCCCCGGCGGCGCGGCCCGCCTTGGTGATGGCGGGCATGTCCATCAGCTGGCCCGTCAGGTAGTTGACCCCGCCGAGCAGCAGCAGCGCGACGTGCCATCCCTCGCGTTCCAGGTAGTCGATGACGTCCTCGGTGCGCAGGTGCTCCTCGCCCTCGCGCGGCCTGAGCCGCACCACGGTGCGCCGCGGGTCGAGGCCGTGGTGGACGGCCTGGCTCCGCACCGCGTAGGAGTCGGACGGGAACGCGGAGTCCTCGATCACGATCCGGGTGCGGTCACCGGACGGCCTGTAGAAGGTGGCCATCATCAGGTGCAGGTTCACCGTCAGCGAGTTCATCGCCACGACTTCGTGCGGAAGCGCCCCCACGAGCCGTGCGTACGGTTCGCGTGCCAGTTCGTGGTAGTCCACCCAGGGGCGGCGGCCCTTCGTGTGCGCCGCGACGGCGAGCCGCGACCAGTCCTCCAGCTCCTCGGTGACCCAGCGGGCGGCGCTCTTCGGCTGGAGTCCGAGGGAGTTCCCCGCGAAGTAGGCGGCCTCCGCGTACGTGCCGCCGGGCGCGGGCGGGATGTGGAAGGCGTCCCGCAGCGTGGGCAGCGGATCGGTCGCGTCGAGACGGACCGCCTCCTGCGCGTCGTTCAACTCTCGTCCCCTTCCCCCGCCCTGTCCACGGAGAAGAAGCGCTCGGCGTTGCCGCCCAGAATCGCCGCGCACGCTTCCTCGTCCAGGTCCTCGCACGCCCGGACGGCCGCGCCCGGCTCAAGCTCGCCCAGCGGGAACGGGAAGTCGGTGCCGAGCATCACCCGGTCCCTGCCCATGACCTCCACCAGCAGCCGTACGGCGCGGGGATCGAAGACCGCCGAGTCCACGTAGAAGCGGTCGGTGTACGCCGAGGGCGGGCGCGGGGAGTCGCAGCGGACGATGTCGCGGTTGTACCAGGCGTTGTCGGCCCGCCCCAGCAGGTAGGCGAAGCTGCCGCCGCCGTGGCAGAAGCACAGCCGCAGCGAGGCGGGCAGCCGCTCGAACGCGCCGGACAGGATCAGCGTCAGGATCGACAGCTGCGTCTCCGCCGCCATGCCCACCAGCCACGGCAGCATGTAGCGGCCCGCCATGCGGTCGTCGCCCAGCATGTCCCACGGGTGGACGAGCACCGGCATGCCCTCGGCCGCGCAGTGCGCGAGGAAGCCGACGATGCCCGGGTCGTCCAGGTAGCGCGCGCCGACGTGGTTGCCGATGTGGACACCGCGATGCCCCGCCGCGGCGGCCTTGGTGACCATCGCGCACGCCAAGGCGGTGTCCTGCAAGGGGACCTGGCACAGCGGCATCAACCGGCCGGGAGCCTGGGCGCAGTACTCCAGGATCCGCTGGTTGACCAGCTCGCACCATTCGGCGGCGCGGCCGGCGTCCGTCCCGTACCCGAACATCAGCGGGGTGGACGAGACCGCCTGCACGTCCACGCCCAGGCGGTCCATCGCGGCGACCCGCGCCGCCGCGTCCCACAGCTCCGCACGCACGGGACGGTACGTCTCCTCGCCGCTCATCATCATGCCGGTGCCGTCGCCATGCGTGCGCAGCCACGGCTCGCCCGCGCCCGCCAGAACGCGCGCCTCGTCCCGGGAGATGCGTGGGAAGACGTGCGCGTGCACGTCCACCACTGTCATGAGCGGGCGCGAGTCTGGGGCCGGGCCTCCTCGGGCCACTGCTTGCCGGGGTGGACGGCACCGCAGTTACCGCACGTGCGGTCCCCCTCGTAGAAGCCCTGGAACACCGGGGGCAGGTCGTCCACGATCGACCGGACCTGCAACTCGGCGCGGTGCACGAGGTGATGGCAGTTCAGGCAGTACCACTCGAAGCCCTCCAGCATCCCCTCGGGCCGCGCCACCTCGACGACCAGGCCGATGCTGCCCGCCTCGGGGCGCTGCGGCGAGTGCCGGACGTGCGGGGGCAGCAGGAACACGTCGCCCTCGTTGATCTGCACGTCCACGGGGGGCCTGCCCTCCTCCTCCATGACGCGCAGCACCATGTTGCCCTTGAGCTGGTAGAAGAACTCCTCGATCGGGTCGTCGTGGAAGTCGGTGCGCTGGTTCGGCCCGCCGACCACCATGACGATCATCCCGGCGTCCTTGAACACCTGGACGTTGCCGACCGGCGGCTTGAGCAGGTCGCGGTGCTCGTCGATCCACCGCTGGAAGTTGAACGCGTGGCCGTGGGTCAGCTTCGGCAGGCTCATCGGGTTCCCTTCTCGGCCTGGGTTCGTTCGGGGAGGTACGCCACGCACGCCATCTCGATCAGCAGGTGCGGGTGCGGGAGCTGGTGCACGGCGACGGTCGTGCGGGCCGGGCCGGTCTCGTCGAAGTACTCGCCGTACACCTCGTTGTACCCGCCGAAGTCGTTCATGCTGACCAGGTAGGCGGTGACGTTGACCAGGTCGGACAGGTCACCGCCGGCGGCGCGCAGCAGGTCGCGGACGTTCTCGATCACCGCGCGGGTCTGCTCGCGGATGTCCAGGTCGGTCACGCCCATCGGGTCGGCGCTCGCGCCCGCGAACGTCCCGTCCGGGCGGCGCGAGCTGGTGCCGGACACGAACAGGAGGTCGCCGGCCCGCTTCACGTGCGGGAACCGCCCGCGCGGCGGGGCCTTCCCCTCGACCAGGATCGCGTCGTCGCTCATGTCCCGCCGTTCATGTCTCGCCGCTCATCTCCCGCCGCTCGTCTCCACGCCTACCCGTGATGATCCAGCAGGCCGCTATGCCTTTCCAATACCCTTCGGGACGAGAGCTATACGATTCGGGCATACCATGCGGGCATGCGGTCCCTCGACCTTCTCGACGGGCGGCTGAAGCTGCGGCACCTGGTCCTGGTGGTGGCCATCGCCGACCACGGAAGCGTGCTGCGCGCCGCCGAGCACCTGCACGTGGCCCAGCCCGCCGCCACCCGCGCCCTGCGCGAGCTGGAGCGGATCCTGGACGTCCCGCTGTTCACCCGCGGCCCGCGCGGGATGACGCCGACGCTGTTCGGCGAGGCGTTCATCGAGCACGCGCGAGCCGTCCTGGCGGAGCTGCGCCGGGCCGGGGAGCGGATCTCCGGGCTGGCCGACGCCCAGGTCGGGACGGTGACCATCGGAACGCTGCTGGCCGGTTCCAACGTCCTGCTGCCGCGGGCCATCGCCGCGCTCAAGGCGGCCAGGCCCGGCCTTACCGTGATCGTCCACGAGGCCACCTTCGACGCGCAGGTGCCGCGGCTGCTGGACGGCGAGATCGACCTGATCCTGGGCCGTCTCAACCCGATCGACGACCTGCGCGGGCTGCGCCAGATCACCCTCTACGGCGAGCCGGTGCGGCTCGTCGCCCGGCACGGCCATCCGGCCCGCTCGCAGCCCGGCCTGAGCCTGCGCGACCTGACCGGCTACCCGTGGGTGCTGCCGCTGGAGCGGACCGCGCTCCGCCAGGAGCTGGAACAGGTCTTCCGTGACCAGGGCCTGCGGCTGCCCGCGAACCTGGTCGAGTGCACCTCGATCCTGACCGTCCGCACGCTGGTGAGGGACACCGACATGATCGCGGCGCTGCCCGACCTGGTGGTCCGCACCGACGACGGGATCGCGCCGCTGCCGGTGCCGCTGGAGCCCGTCCGCCGCCAGGTCGGGGTGACGCTGCCCGCCGGGAGGTCCCTCACGCCGTCCGCCCGGCTGATGCTGGACCACCTGCGCGAGCAGGCGGCGCTGCTGTCACAGCTCCCGGACGAGGCCGAGCAGGGCGCGGCTCACCCGTGACGCGGGGTCGGCCAGGTCCAGGACGACGTCGAAGTGGTCGCGGCCCTCGACGACCATCGGCTCCGCGGCCGGTCCCCAGTGCCGGGCGAAGCGGCGGGACTGCTCCAGGAACCCGGACCCGTCGTGCTCGGCGACCGCGACGACCGCCCTGCACCGCCGCTCGGCGGGGAGCAGTTCCGGGCTCAGCGCCGCCGCGCGCCGCACGTCCAGGCCCAGCCACTCGTTGACGTAGACGCGCACCAGCGGGCGGATGTCGAACAGGCCGCTGAACGGCATCGCCGCCTTCACCACGTCCTCCGGCAGGCCCAGCTCGCGCTGCCAGCCGCCCACCATGGTCATCGCGGTCAGGTGCCCGCCGGCCGAGCTGCCGCCGACCACGAGGCGGCGGGGGTCGATCCCGTGCTCGCGCCCGTGCCGGTACACCCACGTGACCGCCGCCCGGGTCTGCCGGACGATCTCCTCCAGCGTCGCCTCCGGGGCGAGCGTGTAGTCGGGGACGACCGTGGCCACGCCCTGCTCGTGCAGCATCCGCGCCATGAACGCCGAGTCCGCGCGCGACAGCGCCTTCCAGTACCCGCCGTGCAGGAACATGAAGGCGGGCCGCGGGTCCCCTTCCGCGACGCCCCACACGTCGAGGCGCTCCCCGCTCGCCTCGTCGTAGACCACGCCGGGGTGACCGGGCAGCCCGTCCACGGCCGCGTCCGACATCTCCCGGTAGCGGGCCATCAGGCGCCCGAACCGTTCCTCCCCCGCCTTGGCGCGCACGTTGTAGGCGGCGTCCAGTTCGGCGTCGCTGCGATCGCGGCCGGGCCAGTCCTCCGGATCCACCAGATCGTCCATGCCCGCATGCTCCCACGGCCCCGAGCGGCTCACGAGTTGAGATACGCCAGGACGGCCAGGACGCGGCGGTGTCCCGAGTCGGTGTGGGGCAGGCCGAGCTTGGTGAAGATGGCCCCGATGTGCTTGCTGACGGAACGCTCGGTGATGAAGAGCGTGGTGGCGATGGTCGCGTTGTCCAGGCCCTGGGCCATGAGCCCCAGCACCTCGCGCTCGCGCGGCGTGAGCGCGCTGAGAGGGTCGTCGCGGGACGCGATGAGCTGGGAGACGACCTCGGGGTCCAGGGCGGTGCCTCCGGCGGCCACGCGGTCGAGGGCCTCCAGGAACTCCTCGACCCGGCCGACGCGGTCCTTGAGCAGGTAGCCGACACCCGCGGCGCCGCCCGCGAGCAGTTCGGCGGCGTAGGTCTCCTCGACGTACTGGGACAGGACCAGGACGGGCAGGTCCGGCAGTTCCCTGCGGGCGGCGATGGCGGCGCGCAGCCCCTCGTCCCGGAAGCCGGGCGGGAGCCGCACGTCCAGGACGGCGGCGTCGGGCCGGTGCTCCAGCAGGGCGGGCAGCACGTCGGGACCGCTGGAGGCGACGGCGGCGACCTCGTGACCCCCGCTGGTCAGCAGCAGCACCAGGCCCTCCCGCAGGAGCGCGTTGTCCTCGGCGATCACGACGCGCACGGCAGCTCCACCTCAAGGGTCGTGCCCCGGCCGGCGGGGCTGTCGATGCGGACGGTCCCGTCGAGCGCCGCCACCCGGCGGCGGATCCCCGCCAGCCCGCTGCCCTTGGCCGCGTCGGCGCCGCCCTTGCCGTCGTCCCGCACGAGGACCCGCAGGGAGCCGCCGGTGCGCGACAGATGGACCTCCGCTCGGCCCGCGCCGCTGTGCTTGGCGATGTTGGTGAGCGCTTCGGCGACGGTGAAGTAGGCGGCGGCCTCCACGGCGGCGGGCGCGCGCCCGGGGTCGCCCAGGTCCAGGCCGATCGGGATGTGCTGCCCGGCGGCCAGGGCGCGGATGGCGCCCGGCAGGCCGCGGTCGGACAGGATCGGCGGGTAGATGCCGCGGATGACGGTGCGGAGCTGGGCGAGGGCCTCCTCCACGCCCTCCCGGGCCTCAAGGAACAGGGCGCGGGCGGCGCCGGGATCGGTGTCGAAGCGGCGGTCGGCCAGGCCGAGGCGCAGGACGGCCGCCACGAGCTGCGCCTGGGTGCCGTCGTGCAGGTCGCGTTCGATGCGGCGCAGCTCGGCGCCGTGCGCCTCCAGGGCCTCGGCGCGGGTCTCGGTGAGCCGTTCGACGCGGCGGGCGAGCGTGACGCCACGGGTGGGACGCAGCAGGTACTCGGCGAGCAGCGCCTGTCCCCGCACGATCCACGGCAGGCCCCAGAACAGGATGGCCGCGTACATCGCGGCCTGGAGGAACGGCATCGTCAGCGCCTTGGGCCAACTGTCGATGGCGATGAACGCCGACTGCGAGGTCTCCGGGGCCCACCACCACAGCGGCAGGGTCAGCGAGGCGATCAGGGACGGCCACAGGCCGACCGCCACGATGGCCATGACAGGTCCTGTGAGCCCGTGCAGCGCCATCCACGCCAGGTCGCGCCAGGTGGAGGCCGAACGCAGCAGACGCGCCGCCTGCCGCAGCGCGGGACCGTCCGGTGGTTCGCCCGGCTCGGGGATCTCGCGGCCGAGCAGCCGTCCGGCGCGGCGCCGTTCGACGCGTGTCAGCGCCCGTACGGGACGCATCAGGTCGGGCAGCAAGGGCAGGGCGACGACCAGCAGGGACAGGCCCACGACCAACGGAAGCGCGATCAACCCCGCCAGCGCCGGCAACCCGGTGCGCAGCCCTCCGACAAGGGCGAGTGTGGCGGCGCCTGCGCGCCTCAACGGGGTCCTCACGCGAGAACGGTAATCGACGGTTCGAGCGGTTGTCGGTGTAGCGCGCTACACCATTGATCCGGTAGTGCGCACTGATGTGGCCGCGCGGCACCGGAACCTACGTTCGGCTCATGAACACGGCCACGGGCACGGCGGTACGCCTGGAGCGGGTCTCCAAGACCTACGGGCACGTCACCGCTCTCAACGATGTCAGCTGGGAGTTCCCGCGCGGGCGGCTCACCGCGGTGATGGGCCCCTCGGGATCGGGCAAGAGCACCTTCCTTCACTGCGCGTCCGGTCTGGACAGGCCGACCTCGGGGTCGGTCCGCATCGGCGAGGTGAACCTGAACTCCCTCAGCGAGACCAGGCGGACACGGCTGCGCCGCGACCGGATCGGCTTCGTCTTCCAGGCGTTCAACCTGATCCCGTCGATGACGGTGGAGCAGAACGTCACGCTGCCGCTGCGCCTGGCGGGCCGCGAGGCCGATCCCGCGCTCCTGGCCGAGCTGGTGCGGCGCGTCGGGCTGGCGGACCGGGTCGCGCACCGTCCCTCGGAGCTGTCGGGCGGCCAGCAGCAGCGCGCGGCGATCGCCCGCGCGCTGATCACCGAGCCCGACGTGGTGTTCGCCGACGAGCCGACCGGGGCGCTCGACCCCCGTACCGCGCGGGAGGTGCTGGCGCTGCTGCGCGAGGCGGTGGACGCGCTCGGCCGAACCATCGTCCTGGTCACGCACGACCCGGTGGCGGCGGCGTGGGCCGACTCGGTGCTGTTCCTCGACGCCGGGCGGATCGTGGACGAGCTCGCGCGCCCGTCGGTGGAGGCCGTGCGGCGCCGCTGGGAGGTCCTGTGAACGCGCGGTACGGGATCTTCGCGGCGCTGGCGTTCGCCGCCGCGCTCATCGGCTCGTGCGGGGTGCTGCTGGAGTCGGCGCTGCGGGCGCACGCCCCGGTCACGCGGTACGCCGACGCGGCGGCCGTGGTGACGGGCCCGCGCACGGTGTCGGCGAAGGTACGGTCGCCGGGCTCGGAGCCGGAGCTGCGGCGGCGTCCGGTGACCGAGCGGCCCCGCGTGCCCGTCGCGGCGGCCGGGCGCCTGCGGCGGGTGCCGGGCGTCCGGGACGTGGTCGCGGACGTGTCGTTCCCGGCCGCCCTCGCGGACGGGAAGACCTACACCGGGAACGGCTGGAGCCGCCTGGCCGTGCTGCGCGCGGGCCGCGCGCCCCGGGCGCCCGGTGAGGTCGCGGTCGACGCGGCGGCCGGCCTCAGGCCGGGACAGCGGACGACGCTTCAGGTGAACGGAGCCCCGCGGCCGTTCGTGGTGTCGGGGATCGTGGCGGCGGGCCTCTACGTCGCCCCGGGGACCGCCGCGACGCTGAGCGGTCACCCGTCCCAGGCGGACGCGCTCGTGGTCTTCGGCGACCCGGACGTGGCGAGGCTGCGCGCCGCGGCGCCAGGACTGCACGTGGCGACCGGCGACGCCCGCGGGGACGCCGAGAACCCGGCCGTGGCCGCGGCGCGGCCGGACATCGGCGACATGGCCTCCTCGCTCGGCGTGGTGTCGGTGATGGTCGCGCTGATCGTCGTCGGCGGGCTGATCGCGCTGTCGATCCGCGAGCGCGGCCACGAGTACGCGCTGCTGCGCGCGATCGGCGCCACTCCCCGCCAGGTGCGGCGCGGCATCATCCGGGAGAACGCGCGGACCGCCGTGGCGGCCGGCCTGCTCGGCGGCGTCCTGTCGCTTCCGCTGGGCGCGACCGCGCACGCGGCGATGCGGCGCAACGGGGTGCTCCCGGACGGGTTCGGGCTGGGGCTGAGCCCGCTGCCCGCGCTGGCCGCGTGCGGGATCGTGATCGCCATCGCGGTGGTGTCGGCACGGGTCGCCTCGATGCGGCTGACGCGGATCCATCCCGTCCAGGCGCTCGGTGAGGCGGCGGCGGAACGGCGGCGCACACCCCGCCGGCGGACCGTCACCGGCCTGGTGTTCCTCGTGCTGGGGCTGGGCTCGCTGGGCCTGTCGGCGGCGGCGTCGGGCCCCGAGGCGGCACTGGCGATCGGCGGCCTGGTGATCTCCCAGATGGCCGCGACGGCGCTGCTGGCCCCGGTGATCACGCGTACCGGTGTGCGGGTGCTGGGCGGTGCGGCACGGCGGGTGGACCCGGTCTCCGGCGAGCTGGCCGTGCACGGGGCGGGCGCGGCGGCGCTGCGGGCGGGCGCGGTCCTCACCCCGGCGGCGCTGGCGGTCGCGTTCGCGGGCGTGCAGGTGTTCGTCCACACGACGATGGTGCGCGCGGCGGAGGTGCAGGCCGAGGACGCGATGCTCGCCCGGCAGGTGATCGTCTCGGATGGCGCGGGCGTGCCCGCCGAGACCGCCCGCACCGTCCGGGCGGTCCCGGGCGTGACGGCGGCGACCGCCGTGAAGGACACGACCGTGGTGATGATCGTCCGGGAGCTGGGCGAGGAGGACCTGAGGTCCGTCCCGGCCCGCGGCGTGAGCCCTGAAGGTCTGGAGCGCACCTTCGACCCGGAGGTCGTCGCCGGGCGGCTGGGCGACCTGCGCGGTGACACCGTCGCGCTGAGCCGGAACGTGGCGAGCGGCGTCAAGGTGGGGGCGGTCCGGCCGATGTGGCTGGCCGACGGCACCCCGATCCGCCCGCGGGTGGCGGCGATCTACGAGCGCGGCGTGGGCGTCGGCGACGTGCTGCTGCACCGCGACCTGGTGGCCGCGCACGCCACCTCCCCGCTGGACGACCAGGTGCTGGTCGCGGGCGGCGCCGGAGTGGAGCGCGTGGCCGCACGCTACACCGGGACGAGGACGATCCCGGCCGAGCGGGCACGGGCCGAGCGGTCGCGGGCACTGCGGGCGGAGGGTTTCGTCACCCGCGCCGTCGCCGCCGCGATCTCGGGTTTCGCCGTCATCGGGCTGGTCACCACGCAGGCGCTGGCCACGGCGTCGCGCCGCCGCGAGTTCGAGCTGCTGCGGCTGACCGGCGCGACCCGGCGGCAGGTGCTGCGGTCGCTGCGGCTGGAGGCCGCGATCGTGCTGGGCACCGGGGTGGCGACCGGCGTGCTGGTCGCCGGCGTCGCGCTGGCGATGTTCGCGGGCACGGTCGGCCTGCCGCTGCCGTCCGCGCCGCCGGTGCCGCTCGTGCTGATCCTGGCGCTGGTCGCGGGGCCCGGGCTGGCCGCGACCGTGCTTCCCGCCCGCGCGGCGCTGCGGCACCGGACGGCCGAACCCGGCGTGCGGTCCCCCGCGCGGGGCGCGCGCCGTTAACATCTGCGGAGTGCCAAGATCGGTGTTGGCACGACGTGCAGCGGAACGGCGTGAGATGGACGACCTAGAACTCCGGCTTGACCTGCCGGGGAACCTGCCGCAGCTGTTCGCCGACGCGAGCGTCGAGCGGACGCTGCCGGTCGCGCTGCCCGCGGGGGACGTGGTGTGGCCGGACCCCGGCTACCCGCAGCACCAGTTCGTGCGGCGGCCCGCGTTCTGGGTCAGCGACGAGCCCGTCGACGGCGAGCTGTGGGCGAGGCTCCGGGCCGAGCACGGCACGTCCGGCCTGTGGCCCCTGCTGCTGGACGAGTCGGACCAGCCGTGGGCGGCCGGGCAGGTGGCGCCCGAGCCGGTCTCGGACATCGCGAACTACGCGCCCGGCGCGTTCATGCACGAGGTGTGGGCGGACTGGGCCGAGCAGGCGCCCGAGGCCGACATCGAGGACCTCGCCCCGTTCGGGCTGCACTGCCCGGGGCCCGCCGACCCCGGCCGCCCGCTGGACGACCCGGACGCCCTGGCCGACCGGCACGCGCGCGTCCTGGCCCGGCGGGGGCTGTCGCTGGGGCTGGCGGCGGTGGACCGGGGCGCCGACGCGCTGACCGCGATGGGCTGGCAGGGCGCGCTCAACCACAACGAGTGGACCGCTCCGCTGTCGGCCGTCGTGCGCAGCTGGGAGGACCGCTTCGCCGCGCGGGTCGTCGGCCTGGGCTTCAACACCCTCGAACTGAGCGTGGCCGCTCCCCCGATGACGACCCGGCACGCCCTGCACGTCGCCGCCGAGCACTGGGCGTTCTGCCCCGACATCCTGTTCCAGGGCCCCGGCACGCTGGCCGGCTACGCCGAGGAGATCCGCGGCAAGACCTGGTGGTCCTTCTGGTGGGACTAGCCGGTGGGACCCGCTGGTGAGACCGGGTCCCGTTTGTCTACTATGCGGTAACACGTGGCGGCGACGGGAGGGCGGGTGCGCAGGGGCGGGTCGGGCAGGACGCTACCGGCGATCATCGCGGCGGCCCTCGCCGCCACGCTGGCCGCCGACATCGCCCTCCTGGTCTCCTGGCGCCCGGACCGGCCGTCCGGCGACGGCGGGCTGGTCTCGGTCGAAGGGGGCGCGCTCCCCCGGGTGCCGCCCGTGGCGCCCCTCACCAAGCGCTACACGCCGCACCTGCTCGTCGCCGCCGACGGACCGCTCCCGGCCGACGCGGTGGAACGGGCGCGGCGGCTCAAGGGCGTCGCCGGGATCACCGTCGTGGACGCGGCCCGCGCGCAGGTCGGCGGACAGCGCCTGGGCGTGCTGGGCGTGGACCCCTCCACCTTCCGCGCGTTCGCGCCCGAGCAGACGGCCCGGTCGGACCAGCTCTGGCAGACGATCGCCACCGGCGGCCTGGCCGTGTCGTTCACCGCGGGCCAGAACGGGTCCCTGCCGCTCGGCGGCGTCGTCCAGGCCGGGCGCGGCGACCGTCCGGGACGGGTCCGGGTCGGCGCCTACGCGGCGATGGGCATCGGCGACGTCGACGCGGTCGTCTCCCGCGAGCAGGCACGCGCGCTCGGGATGCCGCAGGGCAACGCGATCGTGGTCAGCGCGCCCAAGACCGACACCCAGGCCCTGACCGAGAGACTGCGGAAGATCCTGCCGCGCGGCACCAGGTTCGCGCCGCTCAACACGGCCGACCGCACGCCCTCCAGGCCCGGCGCGCCCCGGCAGGCCCAGGTGGCGGCCCGGCCGGACGGCGTCCAGGGGGTCCGGTCGGTCATCACCGGCAACATGATGACGCGCACGATGCGCGACCTGGTGATGGAGATCGACGCCAGGTTCGGGCCGTTCCCCACCATCGGCTGCTTCCGCTCGGGCGCCGACGCCCAGGACCACGCCCACGGCAAGGCGTGCGACTTCATGGAGAGCGTCGGCGGGCGCATGCCCAGCGCGAGCGCGATGCGGCACGGCGACCAGGTCGCGCAGTACGCCATCAGCAACGCGCGCCGCCTCGGCGTCTCCTACGTGATCTGGAAGCAGCACATCTGGAACGTGCGGGGCGGCGGCTGGCGGCCCATGGCCGACCGCGGCAGCCTCACCCAGAACCACTACGACCACGTGCACATCTCGGTGCTGCGCTGACGGGCGCCGGCTAGGGCAGCTCCTGCTCGGCCCACACCGCCTTGCCGTGCGCCGTGCGGCGGACGCCCCAGCGCTGCGACAGCCGTCCCACCACGTGCAGGCCGCGGCCCGCCTCCTCCATCTCGCCGTTCTCCTTGTGGCGGACCCGGGGACGGCCGTCGGAGGAGTCGAACACCTCGCACACGAGCCCGCCCTCGCGCACCAGCCGCAGCGTGACCCGCCCGCCCGCGTGCCGGATCGCGTTGGTGACCAGCTCGGAGGCCAGCAGCTCGGTGGACGGCGACAGCTCCTCCAGGCCCCACCCGGCGAGCTGGGAACGGACCAGGCCGCGCGCCCGGCGCACCGCGGCCGGGTCGGCGGGCAGGTCCCAGGCGACGTGGTGGCCCTGCGGGATGCGGCGCAGCCGGGCCACGAGCATGGCGATGTCGTCGCGGTGCTGGTCGTCGAACACCCCGTCCAGGGTGGCCTGGCACAGCTCCTCCAGGGGACGGGACGCGGCGCCGCGGGCGAACGTGCGGCGCAGCCGGGCCAGGCCGTCGTCGATGTCGCGGGCCCGGTTCTCCACCAGGCCGTCGGTGTAGAGGAACAGCAGGGTGCCGTCCTCGACGGTGAACTCGCGGGTGACGACCGGGCCCTCCCCGATGCCCAGCGGCGGGGCGGGCGGCACGTCCAGGAACGCCGCGTCGGCGCCGGGCGGGGCCAGCAGCGGCGGCAGGTGCCCGGCGCTGGCGACCTCGCACCGCCCGGTCACCGCGTCGTACAGGACGTACGCGCAGGTGGCGAAGTGCGGCTCGCGCTCGCCCAGCGTCCGCATCAGCGAGTCGAGCCGTTCCAGCGCCTCGGCGGGCGGCAGGTCGAGGGCGGCCAGCGTGTGGATGGCGGTGCGCAGCCGTCCCATGGTCACCGCCGCGCGCACGCCGTGCCCCGCCACGTCCCCGACGACCAGCGCGACCCGGCCGCCGGGCAGCGCGATCGACTCGTACCAGTCGCCGCCCACCTCGATCATCCGGCTGCCCGGCAGGTAGCGGTGGTGCACCTCGACCGAGGACGGCGCGGACAGCCCCGTCGGCAGCATCGCGCGCTGGAGGGTGAGCGCGGTGGCCCGCTCCCTGCCGTACCTGCGGGCGCTCTCGATGAAGATCGCCGCGCGGCTGGCGTACTCCATCCCGATCTCGATGTCGTACGCGTCGAACGGGCGGTGCCCGACGTTGCGGGTGCAGACGAAGAAGCCGAGCAGCGTCCCGTCGGTGAAGATCGGCAGGATCAGCATGGAGGCGCCCTTGAGCAGGTCCGCCACCGGAGGGCGGCGCCAGACGTCGGCGATCCGCACCGCGCCCTCGCCGCCCAGGTTGACCAGCACCGGCGCGCCGGTCTCCAGGCACCGCGTGTACGGGGTGCCCGGGGGATAGGCGACCACCTCGCCGGTGGGGAAGGTCGCGTCCCACATCGGGTCGCCGTCGTCGAAGGCGATCGCCATGCGCCGCATCGGGGGCGTGCCGCCGGGCGCGGCCGGCGGCGGCTCGTCGGCCTCCACCAGGCTCTCCATCAGCAGCAAACCGCCGGAGTTGCAGAAGTGCGGGACGAGCACGCTCATGAGGCCGCGGGCCAGCAGCTCCAGGTCGAGCGTGGCGCCCAGGCGGGGCAGCGAGTCCTCCAGGAGGGCGCGGCGGATCACCGCGGGGTCCAGGAACCGGTCCCCCAGCGGCACCGGGACGCGGATGACGGCGAGCGCGGCGAGGCCGGGCGTGCTCCCGCTCATCGGGTGGACGGTGACGACGGCGTCGTAGGTGCCGCCCTGCCGGGTCTCGACGGTGAGCATGGCGGTGCGCTCCCGCTCGGACCGCAGCGCCTCGTCCAGGGGTTCCTGGGCGCCGGCGATCAGCTCGCCCAGCCGGGCCCCCAGCAGGTCCTCCGGGCCGGTGCCCAGCACCGCCGCGGCATTGCGGTCGAACTGGACGATCGCCCCCGAGGCATCCATGCCGAGAATAAGAATTCGGGTGGACGACTGCATCGTTCAATTATGGGACATTGGTTGCGCCTGCGCAGGGAGATGCGCGAACGCCGTACACTCCCGCGACATGCCGCAACACCCGGTGCCCGCGGGACCTCGGTGACCCCATGCGCCTTCCCATTCACGTTGCGCGACCCGGCGCACTTCAAAAGGGGGACGCGCGGCTCGCGGCGAGCGGGTCCCCGATCACCACGGCAATGCGCCGGCGGAATTGCGCCGAACGTTCCGGCGTGTCGTTTCGCGGCATATTTTCCCGCGGTAAAGGGGCGGCATGGGCGGCGGCGCGTCAGGAGCGGCCGAAGACCTGCGGCGGCGGTTCGGGGGCCTGCACGTCCTCGCCGTCGCGCAGCGGCGCGGCGCCCCCGCAGAACCCGCCGAGCACGTCGCCCGCCATCACGCGGACGGGGAACGCGGCGGCCGCTCCGCGCCGGGTCAGCTCGTCCACCGGCAGCGGCTCGCCCGACGCGGCGACGACCAGGTTGCCGAACCGGCGCCCGCGCAGCACGCCCGGCTCGCCGAGCAGCAGCACGTGCCGGAACACCGACCGCACCGTCGCCACCACCCGGCGCGTGTAGCCGAGCCGGAACCCGTCGGCGACGTTCATCAGGTAGACCCCGCCGGGACGCAGCACCCGGCGCACCTCCAGCGTGGACTCGTGGGTGGCCAGCTCCACCGGCATGGACCCCTCCACGAACGCGTCCATCACCACAAGGTCGTCGGCCTCGTCGGCCAGCGCGGCCATCCCCGACCGGCCGTCGGTGGTCCTGATCCGCAGGCCCGGCACGTTCCGCACCGGCAGCCGTTCCCGTACCAGGCGCACCAGCTCGCGGTCCGGCTCGAACACGACCTGCCGCGAGCCCGGACGGGTGGCGGCGATGTAGCGGGGCAGGGTGAGCCCGCCACCGCCGATGTGGACGGCGTCCAGCGCGACGCCCGCGGGCTCGCGGACATCGACGACCGCGCCCATCATCTGCATGTACTCGAAGTCGAGGTACGTGGGGTCGGACAGGTCCACGTACGACTGCGGGACACCGCCGACGCACAGCACCCATCCGCCTTCACGGTCGGCGTCGCGCAGCAGTTCGGCCTCGCCGCCGTCGACGGCGTGCACATCCGAATGAACGCGCGCCCCCCGCGCCTTCCGTGCCATCTCCTCACTGTACGGGGCGCCGAGGACCCGGCACGGGGCCGGGGGCTCGCTCCGCGGCGAAGTGGCACGCGCTGGGATGGGACGAGCCCTCGCGCGCCTCAAGGGCGGGCTCCTCGGCCGCGCAGACGTCCCGGGCCTTCCAGCAGCGGGTGCGGAACCGGCAGCCGGAGGGCGGGTCCAGCGGGGACGGCGGCTCGCCCTCCAGGACGATCTGCTCGTCCAGTCCGGCGCGTTCCGGATCCGGCACGGGCACGGCCGACAGCAGGGCCTGGGTGTAGGGGTGGGTGGGATGCTCGTAGATCCGGGTCTCGCCGCCCGTCTCGACGATCTTGCCCAGGTACATCACCGCGACCCGGTCGGAGACGTGCCGGACGGCGGCCAGGTCGTGCGCGATGAACACGTACGCCAGGCCCAGCTCGTCCTGGAGCTCCTCCAGCAGGTTCATGACCTGCGCCTGCACCGACACGTCCAGCGCCGACACGGGCTCGTCGCACACCACCACGTCCGGGCGCAACGCGAGGGCCCTCGCGATGCCGACCCGCTGGCGCTGCCCGCCGGAGAACTGGTGCGGGTAGCGGTTCACATGGTCGGGGTCCAGGCCGACCAGCTCCAGAAGTTCCTGGACGCGGGCGCGCCGCTGCCCCTTGGGGGCGACCTCGGGGTGGATAGCGAACGGCTCCCCCACGATGTCGCCCACGGTCATGCGGGGGTTGAGCGAGGAGTACGGGTCCTGCAGGACCATCTGGATGCGGCGGCGCAGCGCCCGCAGCTCCCGGCGCGGCAGAGCGAAGATGTCGCGGCCCTCGAAGCGGACCGTTCCGGACGTGGGACGCTCGGCCGCCAGCAGCAGCCGGGCCAGGGTCGACTTGCCGCAGCCGGACTCGCCCACCACGCCCAGGGTCTCGCCGCGGTTCAGGTGCAGGTTCACCCCGTCCACCGCCTTCACCCGGCCCAGCTCGCGCTTGAACAGCAGCCCCTGGGTGACCGGGTAGTGCTTGACCAGGTCCTCGACCTCGAGGATCGGCTCAGCCATGGGCGTGGACCTCGTCGGCGAAGTGGCAGGCGGCGGCGTGGCCGGGCGCCACCTCGGCCAGCGGTGGACGCTCCTCGGCGCAGACCTGCTCGGCGCGCGGGCACCGAGGCCGGAACGGGCATCCGGACGGCAGCGCGGCCGGGTTCGGCGGGACGCCCCGGATGGGCACGAGCCTGCCGCCGCTGCGGTCGAGGCGGGGCACCGAGGCCAGCAGGCCCTTGGTGTACGGGTGGGCGGGGCGTGCGTACAGGTCGCGGGCCGGTGCCTGCTCGGCCACCGACCCCGCGTACATCACCACGATGCGGTCGGCGACGCCGGCGACCACGCCCAGGTCGTGGGTGATGAGAACCAGGCCCATGCGCAGGTCGTCCTGAAGGTCGGCCAGCAGCCGCATGATCTGCGCCTGGACGGTCACGTCCAGCGCGGTGGTGGGCTCGTCGGCGATCAGCACGTCGGGCTCCAGGGCCAGCGCCATCGCGATCATGATCCGCTGGCGCATGCCGCCCGAGAAGTGGTGCGGGTGGTCGCCGAGGCGGTCGCGGGCCGAGGGGATCCGCACCCGCTCCATCAGCTCGACCGCCCTGGCCTTGGCCTCCTTGCGGCGCATCCCGCGATGCACCTGGAACATCTCGCAGATCTGGTCGCCCACGGTGAACACGGGGTTCAGCGCGGTCAGCGCGTCCTGGAAGATCATCGAGATCCGGTCGCCGCGGTAGGCGCGGCGGCGGCGCTCCGGCAGGCCGAGCAGCTCCTCGCCGCGCAGCCGCACCGACCCCTTCGTGATCCGGGCCGGCGGCATGTCCAGGATGCCCATCACGGCCTGCGCCGCGACGCTCTTGCCCGACCCGGACTCGCCCAGGATCGCGACCGTCTCGCCCTCGTCCAGGGTGTAGGAGAGCCCGTTGACGGCCCGCACGTCCTGGTCCCGGACGCGGAACCGCACATGCAGGTCGTCGACCTCGAGAAGCTTGGCCATCGTCATCGCAGTTTCGGGTCGAGGGCGTCCCGTACGGCGTCGCCGAGCAGCAGGAAGCTCAGCACCGTCGCCGACAGGAACGCCGCGGGGAACACCAGCAGGTGCGGGTGCTCGACGAAGTAGGACTGCGCCAGGTTGAGCTGGAGCCCCCAGGACACCTGCGGGTACTGGAGGCCGACGCCCAGGAAGTCCAGGGTGGCCTCGCCGGAGATCACGTTGCCCACGTTCAGGGTGGCCACCACGATCACCGGCGCCAGCGCGTTGGGCAGCACGTGCCGCAGCATGATCCGCAGGTCGGAGGCGCCCAGCAGCCGGGCCGCCCGCACGTAGTCGGCGTCCCGCACCGCGATCACCTGGGCCCGCATGATCCGGATCATGGTGGTCCAGCCGAGCAGCACCAGCACCAGCGTCATCGCGCCCACGCCGTGCCCGGGGAAGGCCACCAGGATCACCGTGGCGCCGAGCACGAACGGCAATCCGAAGAACACGTCGGTGATCCGGGCGACCACGGTGTCCAGCAGCCCGCCGTAGTAGCCCGCCAGCATCCCGAACACCATCGCGATCAGCAGCGCGAACGCCGTGACCGCGACCCCGATGAACAGGGTCGGCCGGGCGCCGTGCACCACGTGCGCGAAGTAGTCGCAGCCGGCCAGGTCGGTGCCGAACCGGTGCCCGCCGCCCGGCGGGAGCCTGGCCTGGTTCGGGTCGCAGTTCTCGTTCCTGCCCAGGTCGGTGAACAGGCCCGGCGCCGCCGCCATCGTCCCGACCAGCGCGAGCACCGCCGCCGCCCACCAGAACACCCAGCGGCGCCGTAGGTCGCGCCACGCGTCGTGCCACAGCGACGCGGGCCGCCCGCCGCCGACCGCGCCACCGGCCTCCGCGACCGCCGCCCCATGCTCTCCCTGGTCGGCGCCCTTGACCGTCATTCGTACCGGATCCTCGGGTCGAGGACCCCGTACAGCAGGTCCACGATCAGGTTGACCAGCAGGAAGATCAGCACCAGCACGGTGACCGCGCCGACCACCACCGGGCCCTCCTTGAGCTGGATCGACTGGAACACCTGCTGGCCGATGCCGGGCAGGTTGAAGATCCCCTCGGTGACGATCGCGCCGCCCATCAGCGCGCCGAAGTCGACGCCCAGGTAGGTCACCACGGGGATCAGCGAGTTGCGCAGCGTGTGCCGCCCCACCACCCGGACGCGGGTGAGGCCCTTGGACCTGGCGGTGCGGACGTAGTCGGCGCGCAGGTTCTCGGCCAGGCTGGTGCGGGTCAGCCGCGCCACGTACGACAGGCCCAGCGAGCCCAGCACCATGCCGGGCAGCAGGTAGCTCACCGGCCAGCCGTCATCGGTGCCCGCGGTGGGGAAGATCGACCAGTGCACGCCCAGCAGGATCTGCGCGGTGTAGCCGAGCACGAACACCGGCACGGCGATCATCAGGGTGGTGCCGCCCAGCACCAGCGTGTCGGCCAGCCTGCCGCGCCGCAGCCCGGCCCACACGCCCAGCGCGATCCCCACCACCAGCTCGAACACCCAGGCGGTGAGCGCGAGCCGGACGGTGACCCCCCACCGCCCGCTCAGCATCTCCGACACCTTCTGGCCGGTGTAGTTCTCCCCCAGGTCGCCCTGGAGCAGGCCGGCCATGTACTTGCCGTACTGGACGAGCAGCGGGTCGTCCAGGTTGTAGCGCTCGCGCAGGGTCCGCTGGACGGACTCGGGCAGCGGCTTGTCCCCGGCGAGCGCCTGGATCGGATCGCCCGGCAGCGCGAACACCATCACGTAGATGAGCAGCGTGGTGCCGAAGAAGACGGGGATCGCCTGCAGGAGCCGCCGGAGGACGTAACGCCACATCGGCGGCTACTTCACCGTCACTTCGTGGGCGAGCAGGCCGGTCGCGTACGGGGTGATCGTGACGTTGTCGACCTTCGCGGAGCGGCCGCCCTGACCGGCCCACGTCCACAGCGGGATCTGCGGCATCTCGCGGATGGCGAGGTCCTCGGCCCGGTTGTAGTACGCGATCGCCTCGGCCTCGCTGGCGGCGGCGTTGCCCTTGGAGATCAGCGCGTCGAACTCCTTGATCTCCTTGGAGGTCTCCCAGCCCATCTTGTTGCCCGCGCTGCCCCACATGTTCTGCAGATAGTTCTGCGCGCTGGGGTAGTCGGCCTCCCAGTTCTGCCGGTACGGGCCCTTCTCCTCGCGCGCCGACAGCATCGAGAAATAGTCGGAGGCGGGGATCTGCCGGAACTGGATGTCGCGGATGCCGAGGTTCTGCTTCAGCGAGTTCGCCACGATCTGCATCCACTGGTAATAGGTCGGCTGCGCGTTCGAAAAGTACAGTTCCATCGTTCCGGAGAACCCGCCCGCCCTGTCGAACAGCCGCTTGGCCTCCGCCGGGTCGTAGGTGCACGGCCGCCCGCACGCGCCGGGGCGATGCCCCTTGATGATCTGGGGGATCAGCGAGTCGGCCACCAGG
This sequence comes from Actinomadura sp. SCN-SB, assembly GCF_043906805.1. Taxonomy (NCBI): domain Bacteria; kingdom Bacillati; phylum Actinomycetota; class Actinomycetes; order Streptosporangiales; family Thermomonosporaceae; genus Actinomadura; species Actinomadura sp. SCN-SB. Next base: position 62,053 of record NZ_JBIMPP010000035.1, read on the forward strand.
TAGTCGCCGTTGTAGACGGCCTTGTTGATCCCGTTGCGGTCGATCGCCATCGAGATGGCCTTGCGCAGGTCGGCGTTGGCGTACCGCTTGTCGAAGAGCGGGAAGCCGAGGTAGTCCATCGTCCCGGTCTTGCGCGGCAGGAACCGGTCGCCGAACAGCCGCTTGGCCTCGGGCACCTTGGCCGCGGGGATCGTCTGGAGCACGTCGATCCGGCCCGCCCGCAGGTCGGTGTAGGCGGTGTCGGCGCTGGAGTAGCTCTTCCAGGTGATGCCCTTGTTCCTGGGCTTGCGCGGTCCGGTGTAGCCGGGGAACGGCACGAGCCTGATCTGCTTGTTGCGTTCCCACTTGCCGCTGACCTGGTACGGGCCGTTGCCGATCGGCGCCTCCTCGTACGCCTTGAGGTCGGCGAAGGCGGCCTTGGGCATCGGCGCGAACGCCGGATAGGTCAGCAGGTGCGGGAACTGGTTGAACTTCTCGGTGAGCGTGACCCGCAGCGTGGTGTCGTTCACCACCTCCAGCCCGGACATCCTGTCGGTCGCGGGCTTGGCCTTCTCGTCCTCGGGATTCAGGTCGTCATAGCCTTCGATCTGCGAGAAGTAGTCGTTGGCCTCGTAGGCGTTGGGCCCGTAGGCGGCGTGGTTCCAGGCGTCGGCGAAGCTGGCCGCGGTGACCGGCTCGCCGTTGTGGAACTTCTGCCCGGAACGGATCCTGATCGTCCAGATCCGCTGGTCCTCGGTGGTGACGGACTGGGCGGCCTGGTTGACGGTCGCGCCGTCCTTGGTGAGCCCCACCAAGGTGTCGAACAGCTCGTCGAGCACGTCGAAGGAGTAGCTGCTCGTGGTGTTGCCGGGGATCAGGTGGTCGGGCTCGGAGTGCCCGGCCGTGAACGTCCCGTCGCCGGACCCGCCGTCGCCGCCGCACGCCGACAGGCCCGTCGTCGCCAGCGCCGCCGCGATGAGCATGGCGGCGCTCCGGCGCGCACACCTCCGGTTGGCCATGGTCTTCCCCCTGGATCGTCGGGAGCCTGCGCCGGGTGGGAGCCTCCCGGCACGTGTCAGGAAGCGTCGTATCGCGCACCTCTCCCAGGTAAGGCGACGGGCGATTCTTCATCGGATCGAGATGATGTGGTAATGATCATGAATCCTGGGACCGCGCCCGCCCGGTCCGCCGACGCGGAAGGACCTTTCATGGGCATGAAGACGATCAGTGATTCCGGTGCGGAACGGCCGGGGAAGGCGGGATGGTGACGAGTCCGCGCGTGACGGAAAAGGACGCGGGCGACGAGGCCGCGGCGCTCTGCTCGGATCTGATCCGTTTCGCGACCGTGAACCGGGGCGAGGGCGACGCGGACCCGGAGCGGCCCGCCGCCGAGCATGTCGCGGCGCTGCTGGACGAGGCCGGCGCCGAGCCGGTCGTCGTCGAGTCGGCGCGGGGCCGGGCCAGCGTGCTGGCCAGGATCGCCGGCACCGACCCGTCCCATCCGGCGTTCCTGATCCACGGCCACCTGGACGTGGTCCCGGCCGAGCCCGCCGACTGGAGCACGCACCCGTTCTCCGGCGAGATCGCCGACGCCGACGGGTGCGTGTGGGGACGCGGCGCGGTCGACATGAAGGGCACCCTCGCCATGACCCTCGCGGTCGTCCGGCGGCGGCTGCGCGAGGGGAGGCGCACCCGCGGCGACCTGATCCTGGCGTTCCTCGCGGACGAGGAGTGCACCGGCGACTTCGGCTCCCGGTACGTGGTGCGCGAGCACCGCGACCTGTTCACCGGCTGCACCGAGGCGATCAGCGAGTCCGGGGGGTTCAGCGTCGCGGCGCCCGGCGGGCGGCGGATCTACCCGATCGCCACCGGCGAGCGCGGCACCATGTGGATGCGGCTGACCGCGCGCGGCAAGGCCGGGCACGGCTCCAAGCCGGCGCCCGAGAACGCGGTCGCGGAGCTGGCGCACGCGGTGTCGCGGCTGGCCTCCTACACCTGGCCGGTGCGCATCACCCCCGGCGTCCGGGCCCTGCTGGACGAGCTGGCCCGCGCCCTCGGCACGACCATCGACCACGACCGCCTGGACGAGGAGGCGCGGCGGCTGGGCACCCCCGGGCGGCTGTTCGAGAGCACGATCCGCAACTCGGCCAACCCGACCGTGCTCGACGCCGGCTACAAGATCAACGTGGTGCCGGGGGTGGCGCACGCCCAGGTCGACGGCCGCTACCTGCCGGGCACCGGCGAGGAGTTCCTGGCCACCGTCGACCGGCTGCTGGGCCCGAAGGTCACCCGTGAGTTCGTCAACTACGAGGAGGCCCCGTCGGCCGATCCGGGCGGCGCCACCTTCACGGCGCTCGCGGACGCGCTGCGTGCCGAGGACCCGGCGGCGCACCCCGTCCCGTACGTCATGGGCGGCGGCACCGACGCCAAGGCGTTCCACCGCATCGGCATCACCAGCTACGGCTTCGCGCCGCTGATGCTGGACGCCGGGCTGGACTACTTCGGGATGTTCCACGGCGTGGACGAACGGGTCCCCGTCGAGGGCCTGCGGTTCGGCACCCGCGTCCTCGACCGGTTCCTGGACACCCGCTGACGCGCGGCCGCCGACCGGTGGTGGCGGCTCCCCCGCCTACCCGCCCAGGTCCTTGAGCCGGTCGAGGACCTTGTCCGCGGCGGCGTCCGTCATCTCGTCCGACTTGCCACGGCGCGCACAGGGGTAAAGACCCGACGTGGACTTCTCCAGCGCCGCGCGCGAACTCTACGGGGTCCCTCCCGACGAGTTCACGAGCACGCGCAAACGCCTCGTCCAGGAGGCGAGGTCGGAGGGCGACGCCGCGCTCGCCAAGCGGATCGGGGCGCTGCGCCGGCCGACGCTGCCCGCGTGGGCGGTGAACCTGCTGTCCCGTTTCGCGGCGGACGACCTGGGCGAACTGCTGGACGTGGGGGCCCGGCTGCGGGAGGCGTGGGCGTCGGGAGGCGGCATCGGCGGGCTGGAGCAGCGGCGCGGCGAGCTGGTGTCGAGGCTGGTCCGGAAGGCGCGCGACCTGGCGGGCGAGGCGGGCCGGCCGCTGCGCGATCCCGCGGTGCGCGAGGTCGAGGACACCTTGCAGGCGGCCACGGTGGACGGGGACATCGCGGAGGAGGTCAGGCAGGGGCGGCTCACCCATCCCCGCAGCCACACCGGGTTCGTCCCCGCCGGGTTCCCCGTGGCGGAACGCGAGAAGCCGGAAAAGACGGCACCCGGGAAAACGAAGCGCGAGAAACCGAGGCGCGAAAAGGCACCCCGCGAGGAGGCGCCGCCGCGGCGGGCGGAGGATTCCCGGCGTGCGGAGGCACGGGAGAGGGCCCGCCAGGCCGCCGTCCGCAGGGCGGAGAAGGCCGCCCGCGACCTGGCCGAACGCGAGACCGAGCACGCCGAGGCCCGGGAGGAATTGCGGACGGCCGACGCGGAGGTGGGCCGTCTGCGCAGGGAGCTGGACAAGGTGCGCCGCGACCTGGACCGGGCCGTCGCGCGGCAGGAGAGCGCGGAGCGGCGCCTGGAGAAGGCGGAGCAGCGGCGGGACAAGGCCGCGCGGGCCGCCCGGGAGACGCGGCGCAAGGTCGATCATGGTCCATGAGGTGTCCGGCGACGCGGCCCTGCGATTTGACTCACATTCCGACCCAGCGTCACCCCTGCGGGACGACCCGGAAACCTTGATGAAGTACCGTTCGGGCGAACCTGATCGTGGATCCTGGAAGGGATGCGCCGTGGCGGTACCGGCCTTCGAGCAACCGGACGACTGGACCGAGCCGGGTGCTCATCCGGTCGCGCCCGGCGTCCACCGCATCCCCTTGGTGCTGCCCATCCCGTCCCTGCACGCGGTCAACGTCTACGTGATCGAGGACCCCGGCGGCCTGGTGGTGGTGGACGCGGGCTGCCCGCTGCCCGACAGCCGCGCCGCCCTCTCGTCCGCCCTGCGCGCGCTCGGGCACCGGCTGGAGGACGTCACCCAGTTCCTGGTCACGCACGCGCATTGGGACCACTACTCCCAGGCGCTGACGCTGCGGGAGGCGTTCGGCACCCGGGTCCGGATCGGCCGGGGCGAGCGCCCGTCGCTGGAGGCGCACAAGGCCGGCGCGGTCGGTCACGCCGGCCAGGTCGAGCTGCTGCGCCGCTGCGGCGCCGCGGACCTGGCGGAGGAGGTCCAGGCGTTCGACCGCGCCCAGCCGCGGGACCCGATGCCCGACAACACCCCCGACGGCTGGCTCGACGACGGGGAGCGGATCAAGCTCACCCGCCGGGGCCTGGACGTCTTCGCCACGCCCGGCCACACCCGCGGGCACGTCGTTCTGCGCGACGCCGGCGCCGGGCTGCTGTTCGCGGGCGACCACGTGCTGCCGCACATCTCCCCGTCCATCGGGCTGGAGACGGTTCCCGAGCCCCTGCCGCTGCGCAGCTACCTGGACTCGCTGCGTCTGATCCGCGACCTGCCCGACACGCTGCTGCTGCCCGCGCACGGTCCCGTGACCGCCAGCGTGCACACCCGGGTCGACGAGCTGGTCGAGCATCACCGCGCCCGGCTCGAACTGGCCGCGGCCCAGGTCAGGGCCGGGCGCACGACGGCGTTCGAGGTGGCGCGGGCGATCCCGTGGACCCGGCGCCGCAAGAGGCTGGACGACATGGACGTCTTCAGCCGGATGCTGGCCGTCCTGGAGATCGGCGCCCATCTCGACGTGCTGGTCGACCAGGGCGTCCTGGACTCCTCGGAGAGCGGCGGCGTGCGCGTCTACGCCGACCGCGCCTGAGCGCTCATCCGGGCTCGGGGGCGCGGCCCAGGAAGGCCACCAGGCGGTCCGTGGGCTGCGCGTCCGGCGGCACGGGGACGGGCGGTCCGAACAGCCCGGCGCGGGCGTGTCCGGGAATCAGCAGGGGCGCCAGCCGCAGCAGCCGCTCGGCGAGCGGTCCGGGGATCCGGGCGTCGCCGCCGAGGGATCGGGAGATGTCCCAGCCGTGCACCACCAGCTCGACGGCGCCCGCGCCGGCCACCACGCCCGCCGTGACGGCGCAGCCTCCCACCATGACGACGCCGCCCGCGCGATCGGCGTCCGTCCAGACGTTCACCAGCCGCCGCGCCCCGTCCCGCAACGAGGCCGGCAGATCGCGGCCGGGGTCCCCCGGGGGCGGGACGACCCGCACCGAACCGTCGGTGACCGCCTCATGCAGGGCCGCGAGCGAGTCGTCGAGGTGGAGCAGCAGCATGCGCAGGTTCCACAGCGCGCAGGGCGTGGGGCGTGCCAGGTCGGCCCGGGTGAGCGGCGGCAGCCCGTCCAGCAGCTCGACGCAGAAGTCCGCCGCCCGCCGCAGCAGGCCCGAGCCGTACCGTTGCACTGCGGCCAGGTCCTCCGCGCGGTCCGCATCGCCCGCCCGGCCCGCCGCCTCCGATGCCGTCATGGTTCTCCCTTCCCCCTCATACCGACCGGGATCCGGGTGCGAACTCATCCCCGCCTGGCGGCCGAAAACACTTTCGAGCCGCGCGGCGGCCCCGGGTTAGTCTGGTGACCTCCCCGACACGGACGGAGGCGACCGTGACGTTCCCTGCGACGACCGCCCTTTCAGAGATCACCTCGGAGACCGAGCTGCGCGAGCTGCTCGGCGAGGTCCATCCCCGTGCCGCGACCAAGGACCGGCCGCGCCTGCACCCGCGGGACCGCGAATGGCTGGCCGCCTCCCCGTTCTGCCTGATCGCCACCAGCGACGCCGAGGGCAACTGCGACGTCTCCCCCAAGGGCGACCCGCCCGGGTTCGCGCTCGTCCTGGACGACACCACGATCGCGATCCCCGAGCGTCCCGGGAACCGGCGCGCCGACGGGTACCGCAACATCCTGGCCAACCCGCATGTCGGGCTGATCTTCCTGGTCCCCGGACGCGGCGAGACGCTGCGCGTCAACGGCCGCGCCCGGCTGGTCAGGGACGCGCCCTTCTTCGACCGGATGGTCGTCAAGGGGCACCGGCCCGTCCTGGCGGTGGTCGTCGAGATCGAGCAGATCTTCTTCCACTGCGCCAAGGCGTTCCTGCGCTCGTCCCTCTGGAAGCCCGAGACCTGGAACCCCGACGCCCTCCCCTCCCATGCACGGCTGGTCAAGGACGTGCAGGAGGTCAAGGAGAGCGTCGAGGAACTCGAGACCTACTACGGCGCCGCCTACCTCGAAAAGCTGTACAAGAGCTGAGCCTGAGCCGCCCGTCCTATCCGGACTTGCGGCGGAACTGGCGTTGGTGGTCGGCCCGGTCGTGGGTGCCACGGACCTTCGAACCGGCCCGGCCACCCTGCGCGCCCTTGCTCTGCGAGGCGTCGCGCTTGCGCGCCAGCGCCTCACGGAACCGGCGCTTCACCTCGTCTTCGGCGCCGTCGTGCTCGCCCGGTTGATCTCCTGCGGAGTCGGCCATGTGGACCTCCAGCCCTTCTAGGAACCTCCCTAGCCTCGCACGCCCAGCCGCTCCTTGCGGATGCGGGCCCACGCGGTCCGCACGTGGGACTCCTGCGTGGCGGGGCCGCCGATGGCCAGGCGCAGCACGACACGCCCGTGCGCCTTGGTGTGGATGAGGAAGAGCTCCCCCGAGGCGTTCACACGTTCCAGCAGCTCCAGCGTGGCGGCGTCGGCCTCGTCACCGTCCAGGCCGTCCCAGACGGGACGGAAGCAGACCAGGCCGAACGGGTGCGGCTCCAGCAGCTCCCAGCCGGGCTCGTCCCGGATCCACGACGCCAGCTCCTGGGCGAGCCGGATGCCGGTGCGGACGTGCTCGCGCAGTCCCTCGGCCCCGTACCAGCGGATCACCGACCACAGCTTCAGCGCCCGGAACCTGCGGCCCAGCGGGATCTGCCAGTCGCGGTAGTCGATGACCTTGCCCGACTCGGTGGCCTTGTTGCGCAGGAACTCCGGCAGGATCGACAGCGCGCCGATCATGGGCTCGGGGTCGGCCATCCACAGCACCGAGCAGTCGAAGTTGGTGAGCAGCCACTTGTGGGGGTTGGTGGCGTAGGAATCGACGTGCCCGTCCAGGCCGTCGTTGATCCACCGCATCTCTGGGCAGACCGCCGCCACCCCTGCGTACGCGGCGTCCACGTGCAGCCACACACCGTACTTGGCGCAGACCTCACCGATGGCGCGGACGGGGTCCACGGCGGTCGTGGACGTGGTCCCGATGGTCGCGCACACCATCGCGGGGACCGCGCCCGCCGCCACGTCCTCGGCCAGCAGCGCGTCCAGGTGGGACGGGTCCATCGCCAGGGTGCGCGGGTCCACGTCCACGAGCCGGACGTTGCCGGACCCGATCCCGGTGATCCGCGCCGCCTTCTCGATGGCCGAGTGGGTCTGCGAGCTGATGTAGACGGTGTGGCGGCGCGTGATGCCCGACCGCGCGGGCCGGCCGCCGTCAGCCCGGTGCAGCGCCGCCAGCATCGCCACCAGCGCCGCGCTGGACGCCGAGTCCTGGATCACGCCCTTGCCGCGGAAGCGGTCCGGCAGGCCGAGCAGCTCGGCGAGCCAGTCCGCGACCCGGGTCTCCAGCTCCGTGGCGGCCGGGGACGTGGCCCACATCATGCCGACGACGCCCAGGCCGGACGACAGCAGGTCGCCCAGGATCGCCGGGCCGCTGGCGTTGGCCGGGAAGTAGCCGAAGAAGCCGGGATGCTGCCAGTGCGTGACCCCCGGCATGATCACCCTGTCCAGGTCGGCCAGCACCGCCTCGAACCCCTCGCCTTCTTCGGGCGGGTGGTCGGGCAGCGCCGCCATGACGTCGCCCGGCTCGACGCGGGACCGCACCGGATAGGAGCCGACGTTCTCCTGGTAGTCGGCGATCCAGTCGATCACCTGCTTGCCGTACCGCCGGAACTCCTCCGGGGTCATGTGCCCGCTCAACGGCCCCGTCCCCCTCCATCTCTCGGTCCGTCGCCCGTTCGTCATCGCCCGGGATCAGGCATTCTCCCGCGAAGGGTCAGATCCGCGACGACGGGGTAGTGGTCGGACGGGAAGCGGTCCCCCTCGTGGTAGGTGTCGATCCCCGTCCAGCGGGTCCCCACGTCCCCGCGGGTCAGGATCCAGTCCACCCGGTTCCCGCCGGGCACGGGCGGCCGCCAGTTGTTGTAGGTGTTGTACACCGGGCCGCGCGACCGGGCCGCCCGCCAGGTGTCGTCGAACGCGCCCGGCCCGGTGAGCAGGTCGTACCCGGGATGGCGCCCGGCGGGCACGTTGAAGTCCCCCGTGAAGATCACCGGAGTCCCGGGCCGGAAGGCGCGCACCCGCCGCAGCAGCAGTTCGGCGCCCTTCCACCAGGCGCGCTGGGACCGGTTATCGAAGTGCGAGTTGACGTGGTAGAACACCACGCCGTTGCGGCGGTCGCGGAACCTGACCCAGGTGACCATGCGGACGTACCTGTTCCCCCAGGTCTTCGAGCCCATCACGCTGGGCGTGGCGGACAGCCAGAAGTGGTCGAACTCCAGCACCTCGAACCGGTCCCGGCGGTACAGGATCGCCATGAACTCGTCCCGCGAGCCGCCCTCCCGGCCCATGCCGATCCACCCGTACCCCGGCATGTCCGCGAGCAGGTCCCGCACCTGCGGCCAGATGGCCTCCTGGAGGCCCAGCAGGTCCGGGTCCTGCCGGTCCAGGAGGCGGGCCATCAGCGGCCGGCGCGACCGCCAGTCCCGGGGCGGCGGGTCCATGTCCTCACGCACGTTGTAGGTCATCACACGCAGCGTCACGTCCCGCGCACGCGCCTGGGGCGCCACCATCGCGCCCGTCGCGAGCGCGCTCGTCGCCAGCAGGACCAGCACGAACACGAGGTAGGAGTGCCGGGCTCGCCCGGCGTCACGTCCCGGAGGGGGCATGGCGGTCCTCTCTCAGGGCCGTCGGGGTCCGGGGCATGCGGAGCCCATCGTCCTCTCGTTTATCCCCCGAGGCGCGGGAACGACCCAGCAGGAAGGGGGAAGACCATCATGCAAGAGGACAGAAGCGACAAGCACAGCCCCAGGCTCGACGACGAACTCGCCCACGAGACCGAGGGCATGGTGCGCGGCAACCACTCGACGCACGCCGAGGAGTTCGCCGAGACCGAGCCGTACAGCGACGCCCCGACGTGGGAGCCGGGGTCCCAGACCCCGGAGCCGGTGCCCGAGGGCTCGCCGCCCGGCATGAGCGCCGAGGACGTCGAGGAACGCAGCGCGCTGGCCCGCCTCCTCAACGGCGTGCGCTACCCGGCCAGGCCCGGCGACCTGGCCGCCCACCTGTCCGGCGCCGACGCCCCCGACCGCGCCGTCGCCGCGCTGCGGGACCTGCCGGACCGGGAGTACGTGAACGTGGCCGACGTCGCCGAGGCGCTCGGCTACGGCAAGGAGAACCGTCGCTTCTGACACACGATGGTTCGGGCGGCCCTTCCCCGCGGACGGCGCGACGGCCGGATGTGGCCAGAGTCGGGCGTGGGCCGTTCAGCGGCCGGTGGTGGCGGAGCGGGAGAGGCGGCGCCTGAGAAAGGGGATCTGGCCGCCCGCCGCGACCAGCTCCCGCTGCCTGGGCGACAGCCGGTGCCGGAGCCGGTAGGTCTCGTCCCTGGTCAGGTTGCGTACGTGGAGCTCGTCGCCCGCCGCCAAGGTCTCCCTCAGGTCGCCGGCCTCCAGCTCGTCCCCCTGCGCGATCCGCCCGTGGTCATCGGGATCGGCGAACTCCAGCGGCAGGACCCCGAAGTTGACCAGGTTCTGCCAGTGGATGCGGGCGTAGGAGACGGCGATGACCATGCGCAGCCCCAGGTGGCGCGGGGCGATCGCCGCGTGCTCACGGGACGACCCCTGCCCGTAGTTGCGGCCGCCGACCACCACGTGCGGGCCGGCGGCGCGGGCCCGTTCCGGGTAGCCCTCGTCCAGGCGGGTGAACGCGAACTCGGCGAGCCGCGCGATGTCGCTGCGGAACGGGAGCGCGCGGGCGCCGGCGGGCAGGATCTCGTCGGTGGACACGTCGTCCCCGACCTTGATCACGACGGGGGCGCGCAGCCGGTCGGGCAGCGGGTCGAGGTCGGGCAGGCCGCCGATGCTCGGCCCCTTCTCCAGCTCCGGCCGCTCCCCGGGGGCGAACGGGGGCGGCGGCTCCAGCATGCCCGGGATGACCGACGAGCGGGCCGGAAGCCGGACCTCCGGCGGATCCTGCGGCAGGTCGCGCGGGTCCGTGATGCGGCCCGTCAGCGCGGCGGCGGCCGCCGTCTCCGGTGAGCACAGCCACACCAGGTCGTCCTCCGTCCCCGAACGCCCGGGGAAATTGCGCGGGAAGGTCCGCAGGCTGTTGCGGCCCACCGCCGGGGCCTGGCCCATCCCGATACAGCCCAGGCAGCCGGGCTGGTGGATCCGCGCGCCCGCCTGGATCAGCTCGGTGGTCGCGCCCATCGTCGTCAGATCCACCAGGATCTGACGCGACGTCGGGTTGACGTCGAACGACACCCGCGGATGGGCCTGCCGTCCCCGCACGATCGCCGCGACCACCGCGAAGTCACGCAGACCCGGGTTGGCGGACGACCCGACCACCACCTGATGCACCTCCTCGCCCGCCGCCTCCCGTACCGGGACCACGTCACCCGGCGACCCCGGGCGGGCGATCAGCGGCTCCAGCGAGGACAGGTCGATCTCCTCGGTCACGTCGTAGCCGGCGCCCGGATCGGCGGTCAGCTCGGTGAAGTCGCCCTCGCGTCCCTCGCCGCGCAGGAACTCCAGCACGCGGTCGTCCGCGGGGAACACGGTGGTGGTCGCGCCCAGCTCGGCGCCCATGTTCGCGATCACGTGCCGGTCCATCGCCGACAGGGACGCCAGCCCGGGCCCGTGATACTCGATGATCCGCTGGACGCCGCCCCGCACGCCGTGCCGCCGCAGCATCTCCAGGATCACGTCCTTCGCGCTCACCCACGGCGGAAGCTCCCCGGTGAGGCGCACACCCCAGATCTCCGGCATCGCCACGTACAGCGGCTCCCCCGCCATCGCCATCGCCACCTCCAGGCCGCCGACGCCGATCGCGAGCATCCCCAGCGAGCCCGCCGCGCAGGTATGCGAGTCCGAACCGACCATCGTGGCGCCCGGAACCCCGAACCGCTGCATATGAGTGGGGTGCGAGACGCCGTTGCCCGCGCGCGAATACCACAGCCCGTACCGGCGGCAGGCCGAGCGCAGGAAGATGTGGTCGGCCATGTTGCGCTCGTCCGACTGCAACAGGTTGTGGTCCACGTACTGCACGGACGTCCGCGTGCGGACGCGGTCGAGGTCCAGCGCCTCCAGCTCCAGCATCACCATCGTGCCGGTGGCGTCCTGGGTCAGCGTCTGGTCGATGCGCAGCCCGATCTCCGAGCCGCGGCGCGGAACACCCTCCACCAGATGGGAGTCGATCAGCTTCCGCGCGACCGTCCTCGGTGCCGCGGCGCCCACGCTCAGACCCTCCTCTCATGCTGCGGGAACTCCGTCGGGGCACCGCACCAGCGGGTCAGCGCCTCCCTGATGGCCGCCGCCCTGCGGTCCGGGACGGTCTCGTCGGTGGCCCACGCGACATACCCATCCGGCCGGACCAGCACCGTGGTGCGCGTCGCGCCGCCCGCCACCGCGCAATGCACCCGATCCGCCCACCTCTTGGTCGCCAGGTACGTCACCGCCGGATCGTTCGCGGACACCACCAGCACGAACCTGCCGTCCCGCAGCGCCTCGAACAGCCGCCCCCGCTCCCCCGCCAGCCGGACATCCGGTGCTCGTCTCCCCGCCAGCCGGTGCGCGCCCTGCGGCGCCGGATACGCGACATCGATCCCCGAGACCGCCCCGGCCAGCCTCCGCTCCACCGGCCCGACACTCGTCGCGGCACGCACCAGGAACCCGCGCAAGACCCGCAGCGCCCGCCGTTCGAGCAGGACACCGCGCAACATGACGCCGCTCGCCACGATCACCGCGCGGCCGACCGGGCGGCGCTCCTCGTCATAACCGTCCAGCAGGCCCGGCGGCGCCCACCCGCGCAGCTCGGCCGCCAGCTTCCAGCCGAGATTGGCGGCGTCCTGCAAGCCCAGATTCATGCCCTGCCCGCCCGCCGGCGAATGGACGTGAGCCGCATCGCCCGCCAGGAACACCCGCCCCACGCGATACCGCGGGACCTGCCGCTCGTCACTGTGGAACCGGGACGTCCAGCGCGGATCGTGCATCCCGAAATCCGTGCCCAGCGAACGCCGCGTCGCGTCCCGGATCTCATCCATGCTGACCGGCTCCGAATCCGGCACCTGATTCCACCGGTTCCACGCGATCACCCGGTACCAGCCGTCCCCGAACGGCGCCAGGAACGCGAAAGCGTCCCCCACGGCGCCCAGCGTCAGCACCTCCCGAGGCGCCTCCTGCAACCGGACATCCGCCAGCATCACCGACCGCACCACCGACCGCCCCGGAAACGGCAGGTTCAACAGGCGCCGCACCGTGCTCCGCGCCCCATCCGTCCCCACCAGATAAGCCGCACGCAGCGTCCGCTCGGCGCCGTCCTCCCCCCTGACCCGGGCCTCCACCCCGTTCTCGTCCTGCTCCAGACCGACCAGCTCACAGCCCCGGTCGATCCGCACACCCCCGTCCAGAGCCCGCTCCTCCAGCACCCGCTCCGTCTCGTACTGAGGCGTCACCAACACGAACGGAAACCGCCCCGGCAACCGCCCGAACCGCAACCTCCCCCGCCCCAGAAACCGCACCGTGGACACCCGCTCCCCCGTACGCACCAGATCCCCCGCCACACCCCGCATGTCGAGCAACTCCAACGTCCGCGCATGCACCGCGAACGCCCGAGTCAGATTCAGCTCCGAAGACCGCCGCTCCAGCACCCTGCACCGCACACCAGAAGCCGCCAGATCCCCAGCGAGCAACAACCCGGTCGGCCCCGCCCCCACCACGAGCACATCCCCCGCAGACGCCCCCACGCTCTCGCTCTCGACGGCCATGCCCACACTCTTCCCTC
>NZ_JBIMPP010000036.1:0-74587 GCF_043906805.1 Actinomadura sp. SCN-SB
CTTCCGGTCGAGGTGCCGCTGCAGTGCCTCGTTGCCGAGGGGCTGCCGGTGTGGCAAACAGCCCCAGACCTCTCCCAACTCGGGTTGGCGTGAGAGCAGGTGGGTCTCGGTGCGTGAGAAATCTGTATGAAGGCCCGTATGAGGTCTGTATGAGGCGCCCGCCCACAATCTGGCCAGTGAGTCCATGCCCATCCAGATGACGGGAGGGAACTGATCTCGTGCAGGTCCCCTACTGGAACGATGAGACCGCCACCCTGTACGCCGCAGACCCACTCCAGGTTCTGGCCGAGTTGTCCGACCGATCCGCCGACTGCATCGTCACCAGCCCACCACCCTGGACCCCGCCCCAAGACGCCAAACAGCCCGCCCAACGCCTTGGCGCCGAACCCACCGCAGCTCTCTACCTGGCCTCCCTGCGCCGTGTTCTCGCACAAGCGCACCGGGTCCTGACCGATCAGGGCACCGCATGGCTCATCACCAGCGACCGGTACACAGACCAGACCGCATCAGCCCTCCATCTCGCTGGCAGGCACCGCCGCAGAATCCCCGATCCGGCCATGGCTGGCATGCCCGCCGCCTCGCTGATCGGGCTCCCGTGGCAGTTGGCCTTCGCACTGCAAGACGACGGCTGGGTCATCCGCAATGCCATCGTCTGGCACCACTCCGCCACCGAGCCGCACCCGGCCGATGAGCGGTTTCCGCGCTCCTACGAGCTGATCTTCCTGCTGGTGAAGACCGGCCGGTACTACTTCGACAGCGCCGCGGCCCACCAGTCCTTCGATCGCTTGGCCGAGACCGGCGACCCCGCCTCTGCGAACCTCCTGAGCACTCAGCTTGGTGCGCTCCGAGGCGGGTGGCGCCGCCTCAGAAAGCAAGCCTGTCGGCACGGCATCCCTAGACAGGCCAGGGCGATCGCTTCATGCCGCCCTCGACACTGTGCGGCATCCGGGTCGCAGCGGCCGCGCATGCTGCAGGTCTTGCCGTTCGGGGTTGCCGGGGACGTGTGGGCCTTGCCGGCACGACCGCAGCGGCACACCTTGCCGGTCGAGGTGCCGCTGCGCTGCATTGCCGCCGGTTGCCGCCCCGGCGGCACCGTGCTGGACGTGTTCGCGGCAACCGGCACCACCGGCATTGCCGCCCGGCGACTCGGCCGCTCCTTCATCGGCATCGAACCGGACGTGGAGCTCTGCCGCATTGCCGAGCACCGGCTCAGCGGCAACGATCACGCCAGTGGCCTCGCGTGATGAATCGTGCGCGCGGGAACTCGAAATCCTCAACCGCCGGTTAGGAGCAGGGGGCTGGGCAACCAATATGCCGTCCAATTGCAGGCGGATCCGGCAAAACGGCGATCTGGCTCAAGTCCGGTTTGGGATACATCCCCACGATGAGCGTGGTGGCAGCAGCGAGATTGTCGCAGCGGCAACGGCGGCAAGCGAATTGCCGTCCTCCGGGTGGATTATTCGCTGGTGCGGCAGAGAGGATTGCCGGGCCTTGCATTTGCCCGACAGCGTCGCGCAGCCTTCGATGAGCCTCTATGCTCCCTATTCCGAGGTGCGGCTGAGGTCGGACTGCGACACGCTTCGCACGCCTAAGGGTGTGATGGTGTGAGCAAAACGCAGTTGTACACCCCGGCCGAGGCGGCGCGGGTTTTGAAGGTGCGTGAATCGTGGTTGCGGAAGAAGGCCGCCGCCCGGCTGATCCCGTGCACGTTCGTGGGACGGCATCTACGGTTCAGCGAAGGTGACCTGGAAGAGATCATCAATTCCGGCTCACGACGACCGGTGACGGCGGCTGGTCGCCCTCGGCCGCGTCGTGGGAAATGCCTGTAGGCCAAGCCCGACGTGGCCGCTCCCGCACGTACCGCAAGCGCGCAGCCAACTTTGCCCGCCTTTGCGGAACCATTCGTCGACATCGATGAGGAGATGTGATGGCGTACGCCCAACGACACGGCAAGGGCTGGAGGAGCCGGTACAAGAAACCCGACGGTACCTGGGGATCGCAGTCAGGGTTCGAGACCAAGACGGCCGCCCTGGCCTGGGGACAAGAACAGGAATCGCTCATCCGCCGGCATCTGTGGATCGACCCGTCCGAAGCTCAGACGCCGTTCGGGACCTTCGCCGAGGCCTGGTTGCGTAACGCCCGGCTCGCCATCACCACCCGGGCGAAGTACCGGTCCTATCTGGACAACCACCTGCTCCCGCAGTGGGAGGACTGGCCGCTGATCATGATCTTCAATCACCACCTGGAAGTGCAGGGCTGGGTCAACGAACTGCACGACGAACTCGCCGAGTCCACGGTCGCCTCGGTGTTCGCGCAGTTCTCCACGATCATGAACGTGGCGGTCCGTGCCCGCAAGATCCCCGCCAGCCCATGCCAGGGCATCCGCGTCACCACCGGCGCGGACGCGCGGGAACACCTGGTCGCCACGCCCGTGCAGATCCTGCGGGCCGCGCTGCGGCTACATGACAGCTTCGGCTACCGCGGATTCGTGCTGGCGCTGATGGACGGCTACACCGGCGCCCGCTGGTCGGAGCTGGTCGGCCAGCAGCCGCACGAGTACGACGAGCTCAACAAGGCCATCCGGGTCAGCGAACCCCTCGCCGAGGCCCGAGGACATCTGGTCAAGGCCGACCGTCCCAAGACCCCGGCCGCCAAACGCTGGGTGCAGCTCCCGCCGTTCCTGTCCGAGCTGTACCAGCCGCTGCTGCAGGAGGCCGGACACGCCTATGTGTTCGTGGGGGACAAGGGCGGCCGGCTGCGGCGCAGCCACTTCGCCCGCCGGTTCTGGCGCCCGGCTTGGGACGGCGCCCCCGACCACCGCGACCCCGCCAAGCGGGTCCCGCCGGTGCTGCCGGGCTTCACCTTCCACGAGGGACGGCACACCCACCGGACCTGGCTGGCCGAAGACGGCATCGCCGATGTGGCGCGCGCCGCCCGGCTGGGACACAAACTGCCCGGCATGGCTGATGTGTATGAACACGTCACGCCCGCGATGAAGCGACAGGTCCTGGAAGCCCTCCAGGCCCGCTGGGAAGCGTCACTGCTGGCGCTACGCAGCGGCGAACGCGACCATCTGCTTGCGGTCCTGCCGCAACTGCGGCCCACCATCGCTACATTGGAAGCGAGGCACCAGGCTGGCGCGGGCACCGGCGAGGAGATCATCGCCCGGATATCGCCCAACCAGGCCTGAGACCTCACTCGTCAACAACACAAGCAAGGCCCCTGACCTGCGCAGAGGTGTGGTGGGCGATACTGGGATTGAACCAGTGGCCTCTACCGTGTCAAGGTAGCGCTCTCCCACTGAGCTAATCGCCCGCGAGCGAGCCCCTTGTGGGGGCGCGTCGTTGAGGTGGAGACGGGATTTGAACCCGTGTACACGGCTTTGCAGGCCGTTGCCTCGCCTCTCGGCCACTCCACCAGAGCGAGACTGTTGCCTCACCTCAGAGCGGAAGACGGGATTTGAACCCGCGACCCTCACCTTGGCAAGGTGATGCTCTACCCCTGAGCCACTTCCGCGTGCGCTGCTCCGGGGCCGTTGCCCGTTGCGGCGACGGAGCAAGATTAGCGCGTCCCGGCCGCTTCCCCAAACCGGTTTACGGGACGGGCACGGGCGGCGACGGCTGAGATGGCGTGTTTCCGTGCGCCGGGGTCGCGGGTACGCCGAGGTCCGGCGGCCGGCGTTCCCGGATGGGCTCGAACCCGTCCACCGGGGGCCGTACTGTGGGGCCGGCGGCCGGGTGGACGCCGGACCGTGCCGCCCCGGCGGCCGGGTGTGTGACAAGCGGAGAACGGCCTGCCGCGGCGCGACATCGGGCAGGTCACGCGGGTCCGATGGGCCCTGGATACAGCGCGAGGACCGGGTCTCGGACGGCCCGGCCATTTTGGAGGTGGCTGCCGGTGACGGCAGGGCAGGGCAAGATCTGGCTGAACGGGGAGCTGCTCGATCCCGATCGGGCGCGGGTGTCGGTGTTCGACCACGGCATGATGGTCGGGGACGGCGTCTTCGAGACGGTGAAGGCCACGAACGGGGAGCCGTTCGCGCTGACACGCCATCTGCGCAGGCTGGCCCGGTCGGCGGCCGGTCTGGGGCTGCCCGAGCCCGACCACGACGCGCTGGCGCACGGCACCCTGGAGGTGCTGGCGGCGGCGCCGAAGTGGCCGCTGGCGCGGATCCGCATCACCTACACCAGCGGGCCCGGCCCGCTGGGCTCGGACCGGGGGGACGAGGGTCCCACTGTTTCGATCATCGTGGCCGAGCAGCGGCCGTTCCCCGCGACCGCCGCGGTGACGGTGGTGCCGTGGCCGCGTAACGAGCGCGGGGCGCTGTCCGGCCTGAAGACCACGTCGTACGCCGAGAACGCGGTGGCGCTCGCGTACGCGAAGGAGCGCGGCGGCGGCGAGGCGATCTTCGGCAATCTGGCCGGGAACCTCTGCGAGGGCACCGGCAGCAACATCTTCGTGGTGCGCGGCGGCCGGCTGATCACGCCGCCGCTGTCGTCGGGCTGCCTGGCCGGGGTGACCCGCGCGCTGGTCATGGAGTGGTTCGGCGCCGAGGAGGAGGACCTTCCGCTGGACGACCTGTTCCGGGCCGAGGAGGCGTTCCTGACCTCGACGACCCGCGACGTCCAGCCGATCGCGCGGGTGGACGGCACCGCGCTGCCCGCCGCGCCGGGTCCGGTCACCACCAAGGCCATGGAGGTCTTCGCGGCCCGCGCCGCGGAGCTGATGGACCCCTGACCCACCTCGGTCGCCGCTCGCGTTCAAAAGAGAGTCGTGTCGGTATGGGGTGCTTCCCGACTCTTTGAAGGACCCGCATGCTTCGGCGGTCGGCGTGGTCAGGAGGGCTCTGGCGGGGAAGGTGCCCGTTGTGGAGAACTCTGCGAGCACGTCACCTCACGAGAACGCCGAGATCACGACGGTGGTGGAACGATGAGGCCCACAGTGCACCGGGGCCGGTGGACCCTTGAGGACCGGATCGTGGCGCCCCTGCGCGAGCTGCCGGTGGAGGTCCCGCCAGGATGCGGGTCCCTCACCGTGGAACTGTCGTACGAGGGCGGGGTCCTCGACCTGGGCTGCCACGGCCCGGCCGGGTTCCGCGGCTGGTCCGGGGGAGCGCGCCGGGCGTTCACGATCGCGCCTGACTGGGCGACGCCCGGCTACCTTCCCGGCGAGCCGGAGCCCGGCCTGTGGCATGTCTGGCTGGGACTGCACCGGGTGGGCCCGGAGGGCGTCCCGTACGAGGTCGTCATCACGCCGTCCGACGCCGCGCCGCCGGTGCCCGAGGCCGTGCGGCCTCCGCTCGTCCCGGAACGGCCGCGGCGCACGGAGCCGCCCGCGCCCGCCGGGATGCGGTGGATGGCCGGTGACCTGCACGCGCACACGGTGCACAGCGACGGGACCCTGACCGTTCCCCAGCTTGCCTGCCTGGCCGCGGAGGAGGGCCTGGACTTCCTGGCGGTCACCGACCACAACACGGTGAGCCACCACGCCGAGCTTCCGGCGGCGCAGTCGTACAGCGGGGTCGTCCTCGTCCCTGGCCAGGAGGTCACGACCGACCTGGGCCACGCCAACGTGTTCGGCGGGGACGGCAAGGACGCCTGGGTGGATTTCAGGCGTCCCGCCGACGCCTGGGCCGAGCACGCCGCCGCCCGCGCGCAGGTGATGTCGATCAACCACCCGCTGAGCGGGGACTCCGCCTGGCGGCGTCCCCTCCCGGACGCGGGCGGCGGTTCGGGACGGCCGCGGCTCGCGGAGATCTGGCACACCTCGTGGTGGGACCGGCGCTGGGGCGCGCCGCTGGCCTGGGCGCGGCTGTGGCGGGACGACCTGGCCCCGGTCGGCGGCAGCGACTTCCACGACCCGGCGCAGGGCCGCCCGCTCGGCGCGCCCGTCACCTGGGTGCTCGCGGAGGACGGGGACGTGCTGGGGGGCCTGGCGGCGGGCCGTACCGCGATCGCCGCGTCCCCGAAGGAGGGCACGCCGCTGCTGCTGAGGGTCGAGGACGAGCTGATCGCGCTCGACGCCGCCGGGACGGTCCTGGTCCGGCCGGACGGCCGCCGCGACGTGATCCGCGGCGACCGCGTGCGGCTACAGGCGGAGGCGCCCGGAATGCACCACCTGGAGTCGCATGAGAACGAGGTGGTGGCCCTCTGCGGCTGAACCCGGCCGGTGGCGGCGCGGCCTAGGACGAGTCGCGCGGGAGCGGGTCGAGGTCGATGCGGATGGTCAGCAGGTCCGATCCCATGCGCCTGACCATGAAACTGTTGATCTTGGGCAGGTGCCGGAGCCGTTCGCGGGGATCGTCGTCGGGCAGCAGATGGGCGGTCCCGGTCCGCCAGCGCGAGCCCACCTGGACGCGGACGCGGGGGTCGGCCTGCATGTTGCGGACGTAGTCGGACTCGGTCCCGTGGTTGCTGACCATCCAGAACGACCCGTCCAGCACCTTCCCGCCGACCGGGGTGCGGCGCTTGAGGCCGGTGCGCCGCCCCGTCGTCTCGAGCACGGCCTGCCCGGGGAGGTGTCCCGCGATGCGCCGCATGATCGGGTTGGCCAGCCTGCGGTGGAAGAAGTCGTCGTTGGGCCGGGCCTTCTTGTGGCCGGTCGTGCTCATGCCGATCTCCCGAAGATTGTCGAGACTTTGTGTCTCGACAAGTTTCGCCGAGACGCGCGGTCTCGTCAAACGCTAGGATCCGTCCCATGCGGGAAGCGGGCACGCGGGAGACATCCCCGCCGAAGGGGACCCGGGCGCACACCGGGCGGCGGCGCAACGAGGCGGCACGGCGCGCGATCCTGGACGCCACCGCCGCCCTGCTCGCGCGTCCCGGCGGCGGAGAGGTCACCATCGGGGAGATCGCGTCCGCAGCGGGGGTCGGGAAGCAGACGATCTACCGCTGGTGGCCGTCCAAGGGCGCCGTCGTCCTGGAGGCGGTCGCGGACCGGGCGGACGAGATCGCGCCCGTCCCCGACACCGGGACGCTGCTGGGCGACCTGGAGACCTTCCTGGTCGCCACCTTCGGCGGCGCGGGCAGGGAGACGGTGGCCCCGCTCCTGCGCGCCGCGATGGCCGAGGCCCAGCGCGACCCGGGGGTCGCCCAGATGATGGCGGAGTTCACACGGCGCAGGCGGGAGGCGTTCACCGAGATCCTCGCGCGTGGCCGCGCCCGCGGCGAGCTCCGCGACGACGCCGACCTCGAACTGATCACCGACCAGGCGTACGGGGTGCTGTGGTACCGCCTGATGGTCGGCCACGCGCCGGTGGACGCCGGCACCGCACGCCGCCTCGCGCGCTCCCTGGCGGGCGCCCAGGCCCGCTCACCAGGCTGAGGACGCCCCCGACCCGACCGGCCCCGCGGACGCCGGGGCGGTGTCGCGGCCCGCCGAACGGACCGGGTCCACCGCGCCCGGGGCCTCGGCGGCGGCCGCGGCCGCCATCGCGGCGCCCACGATGCCCGCGTTGTTGACCAGCCTCGCCGGGACGATCTCCGCCCGCACCCCCTTGATCAGCGGGATGAACCGGTCCGCCTTGCGGCTCACCCCGCCGCCCAGGACGTACAGCGAGGGCCAGATCAGCGCCTCCAGCCTGGTCAGGTACTCCGAGAGCCGCGCCGCCCACTTCTCCCAGCTCAGATCGCGCTCCGTGCGCGCCCTCGCGGCCGCCCGCGCCTCGCCGTCCTTGCCGCGGATCTCGATGTGCCCGAACTCGGTGTTGGGCACCAGCACGCCGTCGCTGAACAGCGCGCTGCCGATGCCCGTGCCCAGCGTCAGCACGGCCACGGTGCCGTCACGGCCCCGTCCCGCGCCATGCCGCATCTCCGCGATCCCGGCGGCGTCCGCGTCGTTGAGCAGCGTCACCGGCCTGCCCGCCGCCTCACCGAGCAGCCTCGCCGCGTCCAGGCCGATCCACTTGCGCGACACGTTGGCCGCCGACCGGGTGACCCCGTCCACCACCACGCCCGGATAGGTCACGCCTATAGGCCCCGACCAGCCGAAATGCCGTACGACCCGGCCCAGCGCCTCCGCGACCGGCTCCGGCTCCGCGTGCTCGGGGGTGTCGATCCGGTGGCGCTCGCCCGCCAGCTCGCCCTTGGCGAGGTCGACGGGAGCGCCCTTGATGCCGGAGCCGCCGATGTCGATGCCGAGAACGTCCATGCCCGTACCAATGCCCGCTGGAACCCGGCCTTATGGGCGGTCGCCGGTTCCGGGCCGGACGCGATTCGTTCCCCAAAGGGCCTTATGGAGGAACCCAGGATCCGGTCAGACTGGGGACCGTGAACGATTTCGACCTTCTCGTGCTCGGTTCCGGCCCCGGCGGGCAGCGGGCGGCGATCGCCGCGGCCAAGCTCGGCAAGCGGGTGGGCATCGTCGAACGGCGCAACATGATCGGCGGGGTCTGCATCAACACCGGGACCATCCCGTCCAAGACCCTGCGCGAGGCCGTGCTCTACCTCACCGGCCTCAACCAGCGCGAGCTGTACGGGCAGAGCTACCGGGTCAAGGACGAGATCACCGTCCAGGACCTGGGGCTGCGCACCCAGCACGTGATCGGCCGGGAGGTCGACGTGGTGCGCAGCCAGCTGGCCCGCAACCGGGTCACCATGCTGCCCGGCACCGGGCGGTTCCTGGAACCGCACGCGATCGGGGTCGGCAACGGCACCGACCGGGAGCAGAAGTACACCGCCGACAAGATCGTCATCGCCACCGGCACCCGTCCCGCCCGTCCCGGCACCGTCGAGTTCGACGACCGGACGGCGATCGACTCCGACGGGATCATCAACCTCGACCGGATCCCCGAGACCATGGTCGTCGTGGGCGCCGGGGTGATCGGGATCGAGTACGCGTCGATGTTCGCCGCCCTGGGCACCAAGGTCACGGTGGTGGAGCGGCGCGACCGGATGCTGGAGTTCTGTGACCTGGAGGTCGTCGAGGCCCTCAAGTACCACCTGCGCGACCTGGCCGTCACCTTCCGCTTCCGGGAGACCGTGGCCTCCGTCGAACGGATGCCGAGGGGCGCGATCACCGTCCTGGAGAGCGGCAAGCGGATCCCCGCCGACACCGTCATGTACTCGGCCGGCCGCCAGGGCATGACGGACGAGCTCAACCTGGAGGCCGCCGGCCTGGCCCCCGACGACCGCGGCCGGATCAAGGTCGACGAGAACTACCGCACCGAGGTCCCGCACATCTACGCGGTCGGGGACGTGATCGGCTTCCCCGCGCTGGCCGCCACGTCCATGGAACAGGGCAGGCTGGCCGCCCACCACGCCTGCGGCGAGCCCGTCCACGGCATGCACGAACTCCAGCCCATCGGGATCTACACCATCCCCGAGATCAGCTTCGTGGGGCGGACCGAGGACGAGCTGACCGAGGCCAAGGTGCCCTTCGAGGTGGGGATCTCCCGCTACCGGGAGCTGGCCCGCGGCCAGATCATCGGCGACTCCTACGGGATGCTCAAGCTGCTGGTCTCACCGGACGACCGGCGCCTGCTGGGCGTCCACGTCTTCGGCACGGGCGCCACGGAGCTCGTCCATATCGGGCAGACCGTGATGGGGTGCGGCGGAACGGTCGACTACCTGGTCAACGCCGTTTTCAACTATCCGACGCTCGCCGAGTCCTACAAGGTGGCGGCGCTGGACGCGATGAACAAGATGCGCCACATCGCGCGCCTCAGCGAGTGAGGTCAGGACGGCCAGAGAAGATCCTCCAGCTCGGAGTCGATGTCGATGAACTCGCCCTCCCGGCCGGCCGGCACCACCTCGTACGTACGGTGCAGGAAGTCGGCGACGGGGGACAGGGGCGCCTCGAAAAGGGCGTTCCCGAACGGCGACGACAGCGCGATGTGCAGGGTGTCGTCGCCCGACCCCGCGGGCCACACCTCGACGTCGCCGTCCCCGACCTTGCGCACGATGCCGACCGTGAGCAGTTCGCGGGCGAAGATCCACTCCACCGGCTCGTCCTCGCCGACATAGAACGCCATTCGGATGGCGTACGGGTCGTCCGCCGCGTACTCCATACCGGCCAGCAGCGGAACGGTGGTGCGGTCGGGGACGACGAGACGAAGGCCCAGCTCCGCTGAGACGGTGGTACTGCTGCTCATGGCCACATTCCTTCAGACGTCGGTCCCGCTGGGACGCGGGCGTTCCGGTGCGGGCTCACTCCCTCCCACGGACATCCCCGCGATCCATGACGCGTAACTGCCGGAACACCGGGGAACATTCCGCCGCCCGCACGCTCTGTGACCGACCTCACGCACCGTAATGTACCTTTTGACCTGGGTAAAATCGGATACGGCCAAGGTGCCGAAGGCGGGGACACCGGCACTCGCCATGTGTGACGATCGAAGCCCCGCCCAGAGTTGCGGAACCGCCCTCCGCGGCCCGATGCGGCCAGACACCGCGATGTGTGGCGGGTGCCATAGAGTAAATGCCGTGGCCATGAAGGAAGAGAAGCAGGCCCCGACGCCGCTCGAGGAGGTCGGGCCGAAACCGTACACCAGGTTCCGCGCCTACATCCGCCGGAACGCCCTGCTCAACACCGCTTGGCGGATCGGCGTCTTCACCGTCGGCGTGACCGTCCTGGCCGGCGGCCTGATCATGATGATCACCCCGGGCCCCGGCATCCTGGGCCTGATCCTGGGCCTGGCCATCCTCGCCACCGAGTTCGCCTGGGCCCAGCGCGCCCTCCACCGCGCCAAGGAGGCCGCCGAGAAGGCCAAGGAGAAGGCCCTCGACCCCCGCAAGAAGCGCCGCAACACCATCACGGCGGTGACCCTGGGCATCCTCGTCGGCGCGGCCGTGATCGCCTACCTGGTCGTCTACGACTTCACCCTCCCGTGGGCCATCGGCGACTACACCCCCTGGAGCTGAGCTCCAGCGCGCGAACCACCCCCGGAATGCGCTAAAGTCATCACGTCGGAAACGCCACCAGGCCGCTCCGCCAGGGCGATTAGCTCAGTGGGAGAGCGCTTCGTTCACACCGAAGAGGTCACTGGTTCGAACCCAGTATCGCCCACCCAGGTCAGAAGCCGGTTCCCAGCGAGGAACCGGCTTTTTTGATCTCCGTGGGAGGCGTGTCTGGCCGCGCTGATCGACCGGGCGCGCGGGGTTCCTGATCCCGTGGTCCGGGTCGGCGTCGAGGTCAAACGCCAGGTGACGTACGCAGTCGATGCGCGCAAGGCCGTGAACGGCGACTACCTCCTGGAACCGAGCGACGCTGGCGGCCCTTCAACTCTGAAGAAGATCGCCGCAGCGTGGCGGACGTTGACGGCTGATGATGTGTCAGTGGAGCTGTCGCTGATCACTGACCGGCGGCTCGACTTCACCGACCCAGGCTGCGAAATGCTTTGCGATGTGTGGACATGTGCCCTGCGTCCGGTGAGAACGCCGCGACGAGAGGAGAGGGCTTGCCATCCCCATTGCGACGATCCGACGCGCAGGAGACTCACCCGCCCGACGAACGGCGGCGCCGTTTCGAGGACGTCTACGCGGCCAACCGCGCCCGGATCCTGGGGTACGCGCTGCGCCGCACCAGCGACCCGCAGGACGCCGCCGACATCCTGGCGGAGACGTTCCTCACGGCCTGGCGGCGGCTCGACGACGTCCCGCCCGGCGACCAGGCCCGGCTGTGGCTGTACGGGGTGGCCCGCCGCGTCCTGGCCAACCACCATCGCGGCGAGCGTCGCCGGTCCGCGCTGGCCGCCGACCTCGGGTCCCGGCTGCGCGACGGCCTGACCGTCCAGGACGCGCCCGGCGATGACCTGGCCGGCGTGGGCGCGGCGTTCCGCGGCCTGCCCGAAGCCGACCGCGAACTGCTGGCCCTGGTCGGCTGGGAGGGGCTCGACCACGGCGAGATCGCGACCGTCCTCGGCTGCTCCCGCAACGCGGTCCGGATCCGCCTGCATCGCGCCCGCCGCCGGTTCGCCCGCGCTTTGGCCCGCACGGACGCTGACGTCCCCGGCACCTCCCCGCCCGCCACGCCCCTGCACGCCGCGCCCCTGCCTGCCAACGGCCGGCGGATCCCGAACGGAGACCACACATGAACCGCGACATCGACCCGCTGATCGGCGGGCTCGCCTCCGTCACCGACCGGCAGGCCGCGGCCCTCATCCCCGAGGACGCGGCCACCGCCCTCGCCGACCGCGTCACCGCGACCGCCGCCCCCTCGGCCGCCCCGCGCCGGAGGCGCTCGCCGGTCCTGCGCATCGGCCTCCCGCTGGCCGCAGCGGGCGTCGCCTGCGCGGCCGTCACGGCGGTCGTCGCGACCCGCGACGGCGGCCCCGGCAGGACGCCCGACATCACCCCGACGAGCCCGCGCGTCGCGCTGGCCGCCGCGCTGACCTTCACCCGCAAGGGCGGCTACATCGACGTCCGCGTCCGCGACCCGCTGGCCGACCCGAAGCGCTACCAGGAGGAATTCGCCGCCCACGGTCTCAACGTCACGCTGTCGATGGTCCCGGCGTCCCCGTCCGTCGTCGGCACCGTCGTCATGATGGACACCAGCGAGCACACCACCGAGCGCGACCTCATCACGATCACCGCCAAGGGCGAGTGCGAGACCGGCGGTGGAGGCGGCGCCTGCCCGGTCGGCGTCCGTATCCGCACCGGTTACAAGGGCAGCGCCACCATCGTCTTCGGGCGGGACGCCCGTCCGGGCGAGAAGTACATCAGCACCGCCCCCGCCACGGCCCCCGGCGAAGTCATGCACGGCATGACCTACCGCAGGCACCGCGTGGGCGAGGTACTGACCGCCCTGCGGGAGCGGCACGTCACCGTGCCCGAATACCGCGCCATGGGCAAGGTGCTGAAGCCCGGCCAGGTCCCGTCCACGTGGTACGTCCACGACGCGGTTCCCTGGGCCAAGAACCAGGTCCTCCTCTTCGTGGGCCCGAACCCCACCGAGGACCTCAGCAACCAGCCACCCGCGTCGGCTCCCCCCGACTCCCCCAGCGCCACCCCGACTTCATAACCACCAGCCCCTCCACGGAGTGACGTCCATAGGAGCATCGCCCGAGCGGTTTTGAGCATGGCGTGCGGCCCTTGTCCACCGGTTGTGGGCAGGGGCCGCGATAGACGTTGGGCAGCGGATCAGGGGTCTCGGGGTAGGGCGAGGAGGCGTTCGGCGATGATGTTGAGCTGTACTTCGGTGGTGCCGCCGTAGATGGTGCCCGCACGGCCGGCGAGCATCGACAGGGCCCGTCGTCCGGACGGCTCGCCGGGTTCGGCCACCGCGGCCTCGGGGCCCTGCCAGGCGTGCAGGTGGTCGGCGACGCGCTGTGCGAACTCCATGCCGAGCAGCTTGCGCACGCTCGCCTCCGCTCCCGGCTTGATACCCAGTACCTGCTTGAGCGTGCTCCGCAGTCCGAGAAGCTCGATCGCCTGGCCCTCGCAGACCAACCGCCCCAGCTCCACCTGGTCGAGCGCCCGCGTCCTGCCCGCCGCGACCAGGTCCGAGAGCCCTCTGCCGCGCCCGCCGCCCATCGCGACCCGCTCGTTGCCCAGCGTGTTGCGGGCCACCTGCCAGCCGCGATGTACCTCGCCGACGACCCGCTCGTCCGGGACGTACACGTCGTCCAGGAAGACCTCGTTGAACATGGCCCCGCCGGTGATCTCACGCAGCGGTCTGACCTCCACGCCCGGGGAGGTCATGTCCACGAGAAAGTAGGAGATCCCGTCATGCTTGGGCGCCGACGGGTCGGTTCTGGCAAGGCAGTAGCCCCACTGGGCCCGGTGGGCTCCGGAGGTCCAGATCTTCTGGCCGGTCAGCCGCCAGCCACCCTCGACCCGCTGCGCCCTGGTGCTCAGCGAGGCCAGGTCCGATCCGGCGCCGGGCTCGCTGAACAGCTGGCACCACACCATGCGCCCGCGCAGCGTGGGCGCGAGGAATTCCTTCTTCTGCTGCTCGGTCGCGTAGATCGCAAGGGACGGGACGAGCCAGGTGGCGAGCCCGAGCTGCGGGCCCGATATCCCCGCGGCGGCCAGTTCCTCCTGGATCAGGATCTGTTCGAGGGGAGTGGCGCCGAGTCCCCAGGGCTTGGGCAGATGCGGCGCGGCCCAGCCGGTGTCGCCCATACGATCCCAGCGCTCGGCCTGATCCTTTATCGCCGCCAGTTCCGTTACCTCGGCGCGGATCCGCTCCCGGGTGGCCGGTTCGGCCAAGTCGATGCGGACGGGGCGGGGATCACGGCCGGCCACGCGGACGGCCCAGTCGGCCGACTCGCCGGCCAGTGCGCGCAACGTCAGCGCCCGCCGCAGGTACAGGTGCGCGCGGTGCTCCCAGGTGTAGCCGATGCCGCCGAGCACCTGGATGCAGTCCTTGGCGACCGACACTGCGGCGTCCAGCGCCACGACTCCGGCCACCCCGGCCGCGAACGCGGCGTCGGCCGAGCCGTCGTCCAGTGCGCGTGCCGCGTCCCACGCCGCCGCCTTGGCCTGCTCCAGTGCGACGAGCATCCGCGCGCACTTGTGCTTGACGGCCTGGAACTGACCGATCGGGCGGCCGAACTGCTCGCGAAGCCTGGCGTGCTCGGCCGCGGTCCGTACGCACCATCCGGCCACGCCGCATGCTTCGGCCGCGAACAGGGTCGCGGCCAGGTCGCGCACCTGCTCCGCGGTCAGGGCGGTCAGCACTCGCCGCCGCGCGACGCGGACGCCGGTGACCTCGACCCGGGCCACTGGCCGGAGAAGATCCAGGCTGCGCAGCGGCGTCACCGTGACCTCGGACGCGGGCACGACCACGTGGCTCGGACCGGCGGGCAGCACAAGGAAGTCGGCCATGGCCGCGCCGAGCACGGGACCTGTCCGGCCGGACACGATCAAACCGTGCCCGTCCTCCTCGGCGGTGAGCCCGTCGCCGAGCGCGACCGCGGCGGTGGTGGTCCCGGCGGCCATACCGGGCAGCACCTCGGCTTGCACGTCGGCGCCGCCCGCAGCGGTGATCACCGCCCCGGCCAGTGCGGTCGGCAGGTAGGGACCGGGCGCGACAGCGCCGCCGAGTTCCTCCAGCACGACCGCGAGATCGAGCAGGCCGAATCCCTGCCCGCCATGGTGCTCGGGCAGGTGCAGTCCCGGCAGTCCCTGTTCGGCCAGGGCCTCCCACCATCGCGGCCGGCCCTCGGCGGTGGACTCGGTGGACCGCGGGCCCAGGTGCCGCTCGGTGAAGCCGCGAACCGAGGCGGCCAGCGCTTCGTGCTCGGGAGTCAGTCCTATGGCCATGTCAGTTCTCCTCGCTCGCCGGTCGCCAGGTGATCAGGGCGTCCAGTGCCTCCACCCGCGGGCCATCGACCAGCAGCGGATTGATCTCGATCGATTCCAGCCGGTCGCCCAGTGCCTGCGCGCACGCCGCGAAGCCCTCGATCACCTCGGCGAGCCGGTCCAGATCGGCGGGGCGGCGACCGCGGGCGCCCTGGAGCAACGGGGCACCGCGCAACCCGGTGAGCATGTCCTTGATCTCCGCGCGGCGCACCGGCAGCAGCCGGAGGACGGAGTCGCGCATCACCTCGGTCCAGATTCCGCCGAGGCCGACCGCCAGGACGAGCCCCCAGACCGGGTCCCGGACCACTCCGACGATCAGCTCGACGCCGTCCTCGCGCTGGGGCTGGACGACGGCACCGGTGGCGGCATCGCCGCCCGCCGCCGTCACCGCCTCGTACGCCTCGCGCACATCGGCGGCGGTGCGCAGCCCGAGCCGGACCCCGCCGATGTCGGTCTTGTGTGGGATGTCGCCGGCCACCTTCACCACGACCGGGTACCCGGCGGATCCGGACGCGGCGACCGCGTCTTCGGCGCTGGTGACGTGCGCGGTCGGCACCACCGGTACGCCCGCGTCGGCGACCAGTCGCAGCGGATCCTCAGCGGGATCGGCCTGTGGGGCGGCCACACGCGCCGGAGCGGAGGTCGCGGCGGTGGCCCGGCGGTACCGGGCGGACCATTCCAGGGCATGTCCCAGGGCGGTGAGCCCGTGCTCGATACCGCCGAGCACGTGCGGATGGCCGGTCTGCTCGGCCAGTTCCCGTCCATAGTCGGTGATCTCGGACATCGCCGTGGACATCACGATGATCGGCCGCCCGGTCTTGGCGGTCGTGCGCGCGACGGTGTCGGCGAGTGCGGAGACGCGCCCGCGTACGAGGGCCTCGGCGGCGTCGCTCGGCGGGCGCCGCCGCGGCAGGTCCGCCAGCAGCAGGGTCACGTCTATGCCCGGATCGGCGGCGACCACCTCGACCGCGCCCCTGAGCAGATTGGGGTCGACGAGGATGTATCCGGTGACGTCCAGCGGATTCTGGACGGTGGCGAAGGGAGGGCACAGGTCCCGGAGCTCGATGAGCGTCCGCTCGGAGAACTCCGGCAGCGCCACACCCTCGTCCTCGGCACGGTCGGCGATGATCTCGCAGGCACCGCCGGACGGGGTGACCACGCCGACCCGGCCGCCGGGCAGCGGGCCGGTGGCGGCCAGCAGACCGGCCGTGACTATCAGGTCCTCCAGGGAGCGGACGCGGACCACGCCGAGCCGGTGGAAGGCCGCGTCGGTGACCCGGTCGTCACCGACCAGCGCGCCGGTGTGGGCGGCCGCGCTGCGCGCGGCGATCCGGCTGCGCCCGACCTTGAGCGCCACGATCGGTTTCCCGGCCGCCAGCGCGCGGGAGGCGGCGCGGGTGAACGCCGCCGGGTCGCGGACGGATTCGAGGAAAAGCGCGATGACCTTGGTCGCGGGATCGTCGACCATGTGGTCCACCACGTCGGCCACCGACACGGTCGCTTCGTTGCCCATGGAGACCAGCAGCGACGTGCCTACGTTGCGAGCCGCGGCGGCGCTCAGGACGCCGCTGACCAGCGCGCCGCTCTGCAGGACGAACCCCACCGATCCCTTCGGCAGGGGGCCGGGGATCGGCAGCCCGTAGGGCATGATGCCGGCGGCGGCGTTGATGTAGCCGTTGCCGTTGGGGCCGAGGACGGTCAGGTCGCGCTCGCGGGCCAGGGCGACCAGTTCGTCCTGGAGCCGGCGCCCCTCGTCCCCGATCTCGGCGAAACCGGCGGTGAGCACGGCCGCCGACCGCACTCCGGCCTCCGCGCACTCGCGCAGGACGGGCAGGACGGCCGGGGTGGGCACCATCACGTAGGCCAGATCGACCGGGCCGGGCACCTCGGCCAGTGACCGGTGGGCGGGCCGGCCGTGCACGGTGCCGCCGTGCGGGTTGATCCGGTAGACCGGCCCGTCGAAGTCGCGCAGGTTCTGGTGGGTGAACTGGGACCATCGGGAGCGATCGGTGGCGCCGATCAGCGCGATCGACGTGGGGTTGAACAGCTCGCGGAGGCTCATGAGATCGGCGTGAAGCAGGGGAGGGACAGGTCTTCCTCGACGGCCTTCACGGTGACCTCGACCCGCGCTCCGATCCGCGCGTCCGACGGGTCCAGCCCGACCAGATGGGTCATCATCCGCACGCCTTCGTCCAGATCGACCAGAGCCACCACCGTGGGCGGATCGGTGGCGAAGCGGCCGAACGCCTTGCGCATGACGGTGTAGGAGTAGACGGTGCCGGTACCGGAGGCCGTCCGCCACTCGAGGTCGGTCGAGAAGCAGAGCGGGCACACCGCGCGCGGATAGAAGATGGGCCGCGCGCAGTTCAGGCAGTGCTGCAGCAGAAGTTCTCCGCGGGCGATGCCGTCCCAGTAGGGCCGGGAATCGGCGTCGATCATTGGTTCGAACATCGGGTGCTCCGAGGGGCGGGGGCGGCCAGGGGGATGGCAGGGGGCAGGACGGCTAGGAGGACAGGACGCAGGTCGCGGTGGCGGACAGGACGCCCCCGGTGCCGTGCACGAGAGCGAGTTCCGCATCCGGCACCTGCCGGGCGCCGCACTCGCCGCGCAGCTGCCGGACGGCCTCGATCAGCAGGAAGATCCCGTACATGCCGGGATGGGTGTAGGACAGGCCGCCGCCGTTGGTGTTCATGGGGAACTCGCCCCCGGGGGCGATCCTGCCGCCGGAGACGAAGTCGCCGGATTCTCCCGGCTTGCAGAAACCGAGCGACTCCAGCGTCAGCAGCACGGTGATGGTGAAGGAGTCGTAGATCTCCACCAGGTCGAGGTCGGTGAGTTCCACCCCGGCCCGGCGCAGCGCGGCGGGCCCGGACCGCGCGGCGCCGGTGACGGTGAGATCGGGCATGCTCATGATCGAGTTGTGCGTGTGCGTCTCGCCGTGGCCGAGCACCCGGACCGGCTTGGTGGCCACGTCGGGGAAGCGGTCCTCGGCCGCGACCACGACCGCGCCGCCGCCGTCGGTGACGAGGCAGCAATCGAGCTTGTGCAGCGGGTCGCTGACCATCGGGGAGGCGAGCACGTCCGCGACGGTGAGCGGCTCCCGGCGGTACGCCTTGGGGTTGAGCCGGGCCCATTGGCGGGCGGCGACCGCGACCTCGGCCAGATGCTCGCTGGTGGTCCCGTACTCGTGCATGTGCCGCATCGCGGCCAGCGCGTAGGAGGTGACCGGGGTCAGGACGCCGTACGGCTGGTCGAACTGGCCGGTCAGCGCGGCGGTGCGCTGCCTCGCCCCGCGGCCTCCGCCGGTCTTCTGGGTACTGCCGTAGGTGATCAGCGCGACGTCGATGAGGCCGGCCTCGATGGCGGCTGCGGCATGGCCGACATGCGCCTCGAAGGATGCCCCTCCGATGTTGGTGCTGTCGGTGTACGTCGGTTGGATGCCCATGTACTCGGCGAGCATCATCGTCGGGGCCCACCCCCAGCCGCCCGCGGTGAAAAGACCGTCGACGTCGTCTTTGGTCAGGCCCGCCTCGTCCAGGGCGGCCTTGGCCGCCAGCGCCTGCTGGGAGAGAACGGTCAGATGCGGGGTCTTACCGAGCTCCGATTCGGCGACGCCGACGATCCCGGCCTTTCGCATGGTCCCTCCGCGTTCTGGGGAGATATTTTAGAATGCTGTTCTAATTCGGGACTCCCACGGCCTGTTCCTGGAGTCGAGGGACTGTCAGGGGCGCGTAGAGTGCGCGGTTTTAGAATCTCGTTCTGGAACAGCTTCGAGTCCTTCGGTGTGCTCTGTCAAGGTCCTGCGTGCCCTCGATCGCCGGCCGGCGGCGCCCGGCTCCTGGATCGCGTACCGGCTCCGGCGACGGGAGGCCCTTGTGTTCGCCGTCACAGTTCTTTTAGCATCCGCAGTGCAAATACTTGCGCTGGCTTGGCCGCTCTGGAGCGCTGGCCATGGCCTAACGCGGAACCGCGTCGACGGGAGTCACAGTGCAACTTGTGCGCAACGGCAACGGAGGGCGACGGCGGGTGGCGGGCTTCACCGTTGCCGGGGCGGTCCTGGTCTCAGCCACGGCAGGGTGCGGCGGAACGGGAGGCGGCGCAGCCGCGGCGGACGTTCTGCGGGTCGCCACCCAGGAGAAGCCGGTCCAGCTTGACTCCTGCGGACCCAGCAACGGTTCCGAGCTGGCCTACCACAACGTCCTGTACGCGCCGCTCATCAAGGCGGACGACAAGACCGGGAAGCTCGGCCCCGGCCTCGCGGAGAGCTGGAAGTACACCGACGACGAGCTCGGCTTCACCCTCAAGCTCAAGCCGGGCCTGAAGTTCCAGGACGGCACCGCGATGGACGCCGCGGCCGTCGCCAAGAGCCTCATGCAGTGCAAGGCCATGGGCAACCAGGTTCCCGAGCAGGTCACCGCCATCACCGCCGACGGCGCCCAGACCGTCGTGTTCAAACTCAGCGAGCCGTACGCGGCGATGCCCGACCTGCTCTCGGGGCGGATGGGCATGGTCGCCTCGCCGACCGCGCGCGAGAAGGAGGGCGAACAGTTCGCCAGCCGGCCCGTGGGGGCGGGCCCCTACAAGCTCACTGCCTACAAGCCGGGCGTTTCGGCGGAGCTGACCCGCTGGGACGGCTACACCCAGGCAGGCACCCCCGCCGCGAAGGTGCGGAAGATCGAATGGCGGATCCTCAGCGACAACTCGGCCCTGGCCAGTGAGATCCAAACGGGCAATGTGGATTACGCGTGGGGCTTCAACACCACCCTCCTCGCGCAGTTGAAGGACCAGTCCGGCATCACGCTCGGCAGCAACGGCGTCTCGGCCGGATGGACCTCGATCAACCTCAACCGCTCCAGGCCACCGCTCGACGATGTGCGCGTGCGCCAGGCCATCAGTCATGCGATCGACCGCAAGGCCATGGCCGTGGCGGTGTCGGGCGGAGCGTGGAGCACTCCCGCCTGGGGGCCGTACCCGCCCGGCAGCCCCTATTACGACCGCGGCGTCGAGAACGCCCAGCCCTACGACCCCGAGAAGGCCAAGGAACTGCTGAGGCAGGCCGGCCACGGCGGCGGGCTCACGATCAAGGCGGTGGCCCTCAACGTTCCGCCGTACGCCGACAACGCCGTCGTGCTCAAGGAGCAGCTCAAGAAGGTGGGCATCGACCTCCAGGTCAAGGCACAGCCCACCGCGGAGGCGACGAAGAACTTCTACCCGGGCACCGAGAACCTGATGCTGATCTCGTCGATGGGCGGGACCTCGCCCATGTACGTCTACCCGAGGTTCTACGGCCAGGACACCCCGGCGAACGTGGGCCGCGTCAAGACGGCCGCCACCCCGCTCGTGGACAAGCTGCTCACCACCTATGGCGAGGAGGAGCAGAAGAAGGTCATGAAGGAGATCAACGCCGTGGCCGCCCGCGATGTCCCGTTCATCGGCCTGTACTTCATCCCGGACCCGCTGGCCTGGCGCGACAACGTGACCGGCGCGAAGGACAGCCCGTCGATCCAGGGCAACGTGAACCTCGCCTACCTGGGCCTGAACCGGTGACCGGCGCCGACGGCGAGACGCTCGCGGGGGAGGTGCGGCGTCCTCGGAACCTTCACCTGGCGGCGTCCGGCAGCATCCACGACGACGCGACCGCGCAGCGGCTCGGCTTCCGGGGCGGGACCATCGCCGGCAGCTACCACATGGAGCAGGCCGTGCCGCTGGCGCTCGACCTCTACGGCCGGGAGTGGTTCGAGAGCGGGACGATGGCCGCGTACTTCCGGCAGGCCACCGTCGACGGCGAAGCGGTGCGGGCCTTCGCACGGCGCCCTCCGGCCGGCGGCGACAGTGGACGGGCGGAGCTGTGGATGGACACGGCGGAGGGCCGACGTGTCTGGGACGGCTCGGCCACCGTCGGCGACCCCGCGGGACCGAGCGGCCTGGCGGACCGGATGACAAGCCGCGACGCCGACCAGCTCCGGATCCTCTCCTTCCTCGAAGTGGGCGAGGAGATCGATCTGGGCGAGATCCGGCTCGACGGCGAGCGGCAGCGTGACCGGCTGCGCAGGGGACTGATGGCCGAGCCTCTGGACTGGTACGACGAGTCCTCGCCCTGGGGCCCCGCCGTCGCGTCGCCGCCCACGGAGGTGGCGTTCACCTTCGAGTCGGTGAAGCAGGTCATCGTGCGGCGGCGCGGGCCCGCGGTGGGACTCTACGGGGCGATCGAGATCCGCCACCTGAACGGTCCGTTGCTGCTCGGCGAGACCTACCACGTCGCCGGCACGGTGCGGGCCCTCGGTTGTACCCCCAAGACGGAGTACATGTGGACCGAGACGACGGCCAGCCGCGGCGGTACCCCGGTGGCCTCGGTGCTCATGATGAGCCGGGTCATGAAAGCGTCCTCGGACCTGTACTCATGAGCGGGCCGCTGCGGCGTGACACGCCGCGCCCTGCCGCGCTGGGGCATCTGCGTGTCGCCGACCTGAGCTCGGGGGTGGCCGGCCAGTACTGCGGGAAGCTGCTGGCCGGCTACGGCGCCGAGGTCACCCTCGTGGAACCGGGCGGAGGGACGCCGACGCGGCGCATGCCCCCGTTCGCCGCCGACGACGACACTGGTTCTCTCCTGTTCCGACATCTCAACCAGGGCAAGGCGTCCGTGATGCTGCCCGGCGAAGAGCCCGCCCGGATCGAGCGGCTGCGAGCGCTCGTGGCCGGCGCCGACGTGGTCATCCGCGACGCCGCGACCGTCCTGCCCGCACTCGACCCCAGGGTCGTGGAATGCGTGGTGAGCGACTTTCCCGAGAACGGCCCGTACGCCGGCTGGGGCGCTGACGAGATGGTGCACCAGGCGCTCTCGGGCTACATGAACGCGACCGGCCGCAGCGACCGGGAGCCCCTGTACGGCGTCGGCCGGCGAGCCTACTACGCCTGCGGCACCACGGCGTTCGTGTCGGTGCTGTCGGCACTGCACGAGCGGCGCGGCTCCGGACGCGGGCAGAGGACCCGTGCCTCCGTCTTCGAGTCGATGGCCGCCATGGGGCAGAACTTCGTGACCCAGCATAGCTACAACGGCACGACCGAGAGCCGGGCGCGCTACACCGGGCTCCTCGCCACGCTGCGCTGCGCCGACGGCCACATCGTGATGTTCGCCATCAGGGACCCCGCGGCGGTGTGCCGCCTGTTCGACGCCGAGTACCTCGCCGACGACCCCCGCTTCGACCGGCCCGGGTCGTTCATCCGTGACTGGGACGAGCTGGTGAAGGTCTTCCAGGGCCGCGCGCTGCGGATGACGACCGAGGAGGTGGTGACCCGGGCGCAGGAACTGCGGATCAGCTGCGAACGAGTCTGGACACCGGAGGAGCTCGTCGCGTCGGAACAGTGGCGCGGCCGGGGGGTCGTGCGCGCGCTGCGGTCCGGGCCCACCGGCCGTGTGGAGGCGGCCCTCGGACCGCTGTTCCGGGTCTCCGGCTCCCCTTACCTCGCCGACACGCCCAGCCCCGGACTCGGCGAGATCCCTGAGCGCGTGGCGCACTCGGTGCCCGCCGCGACGGGCGGCCCTGCCCGGAGGGGCGGTCCATGCGAGGTCGGCGCCCCTTCGACGAAGGGAGGGCCCGGGCCGCTCGCCGGTATCAGGGTGATCGACATGACCACGGCGTGGGCGGGGCCGATGGCGACGCGCAGCCTGGCATGGCTCGGGGCCGAGGTGATCAAGATCGAACCGCCGCGCCGTCCCGACGGCTGGCGCGGCTTCCTCACCGGCGGGCCGCCCCATCACTACCCCGACCTCGACCCGGGCGAGAAGCCCTACAACCGTAACCTTCTCTTCAACACCCAGGGCCACGACAAGCTCTCGCTGTCCCTGGACCTGAAGCGGCCCGGAGGTCTGGACGTCCTGCGGCGGCTGGCCGCGGTGAGCGACATCCTGGTCGCCAACTTCACCCCCGGCGTGCTCGACCGCCTCGGCATCGGATACGAGCGGCTCGCCGCGATCAACGACCAGATCATCGTCGTGGAGATGCCGGCCTTCGGGTCGACCGGGCCCATGTCCACCCACCAGGGCATGGGGAAGACGATGGAGGCGGCGTGCGGCATGGCGGCGCTCATCGGGTACGGCGACGACGCGGAACCCGTGCTGACGGGCCCGGCGATCCTCGACCCGATCGGCGGGCTCAACGCGGCCGCCGCCGCGGTCACGGCCCTGGAACTGCGATCGCACCATGGTGTCGGCTGCCATGTGGAGGTGCCGCAGACCGAGGCGGCGGCGCACTGGATCGGTGAGTTCGTCCTGGAGCAGGTCGAGTCGGGCCGGTCCCCGGCGCCCGACGGGAACCACGTGCCCGATGCCGCGCCCCACCAGGCGTTCCCGGCCGCGGGCGAGGACGAGTGGGTCGCGGTCGCGGTGCGCGGCGACGCCGAGTGGCAGGCCCTGTGCCGTGTCCTCGGCCGTCCCGACCTCGCCGCGGACGAGCGCTTCGCGACGCTCGCCGGGCGCCTGGCCCACCAGGGCGAACTCGAAGAGGCGGTGGCCGCCTGGACACGGACGCGCGGCAAGCGCGACGCGGCCCATGCCTTGCAGGCCGCCGGCGTGCCCGCGGCCCCCGTCAACGACGGGACGGAGGTGGCGGCCGATCCGGGGCTGCGCGCCTGCGGCTTCCTGGCCACCATGACCCATCCCGAGGCCGGCACCCACGTCTACCCGGGTCTGGCCTTCCGGCTCGACCGCACCCCCGGCGGGATGCGGCGGCCCGCACCGGTCTTCGGGCAGCACAACGACGCGGTGCTCACCGGCCTGCTCGGCCTCACCGCCGAGGAGGTCGCCGGCCTGCGCGCGAGCGGGACGGTGACCGACGAACCCGTGATCGACGACCCGCCGCGCCGGGGCCCGCGCCAGGTGCGCCGTGACGCCGCCCGGCGATGACCCGCTGACGACCCACCGATGAAAGGTGCCGCGATGACTTCCCTCCGGACCGCGTACCGAGCCCCGGGGGCGACGACCGCCGCCGTCGCCCCCGGACCCGAGGCCGAGGAGTTCCGCCGCGAGTTCCGCGCCTGGCTGAGCGAGCACGCACCGTCCGAGCTGCGTGGCGTCGGCTGGCCGGTCCCGCAGGGCAGCCCCCACGCCAAGGCCCTCAAGGCGTGGGGGGAGGTGCTGTGCGAGGCCGGTTACATGTGCGTCGCCTGGCCGCGTGAATACGGCGGCCGCGGTCTGAGCCCCGTCGAAGTCGCGATCATGAACGAGGAGTTCGACCGGGCGGGCGTCCCGCGGGTGACCCGTGGGCGGGCCGAGACGACCGTCGGGCCGGCCATCATCGCCCACGGCACCGAGGAGCAGAAGGCGTACTTCCTTCCCCGGATCATCTCCGGGGAGCACGTGTACTGCCAGGGCTTCTCGGAGCCGGGCGCCGGGTCCGACCTCGCCGGCCTGCGCACGGAGGGCGTGGTCGACGGGGACGAGCTCGTCATCACCGGCCAGAAGGTGTGGACGTCCGGCTACTACGAGTCGACCATGATGTTCTGCCTGGTCCGGACCGACCCGGACGCACCCAGGCACGCGGGCATCAGCTACGTCCTCCTCCCCGTCGCCGAGAACGGGCCGGGCACCGGCATCGAGTTCCGGCCGATCCGTCAGCTCACCGGCCGCAGCGGCTTCGCCGAGACCTTCCTCGACGGTGCGCGGGTACCGCTGTTCAACGTCATCGGCGGTCTCCACCAGGGGTGGCGGGTCACGGTGACCACCCTGGGGCACGAGCGCGGCAACCGGGCGACCATCGCCCACGTCGGCTACGCGCGCGACTTCTGGGCTCTGGTCGAGGAGGTCAGGGCGCGCGGCCTGGCCGACGACCCTGTCGTCAGGGAGAAACTGGCCTGGGCCTGGACCCAGATCGAGACCATGCGGTTCTCCGGTCTCCAACTGCTGGCGGCCCTGGCCGCGGGGCAGGATCCGGCCACGCGGGCCGAGAACGGCTCCGTCACCAAGATCCGATGGTCGGAGTACGCCCGGCGCTTCGGTGAGATCGCCCTGGACCTGCTGGGCCCCGAGGCCCTTACCGCCGGGAGCGCCGACGAGGAGGGACTCGGGCACTGGCAGGAGCAGTTCCTCTCCTCCCGCTCGGGGACGATCTGGGGCGGGACCGCGGAAGTGCAGCGCAACATCATCGCGGAACGGGTGCTGGGCCTGCCCAAGGAGAGCAAGGGAGCCGGCCGATGAGCCTCGCCGTCACGGCCGAACAGGAGGACCTGCGCGTCGCCGTCCGCCGGTTCCTCGACACCCGCTCACCGCTGTCCCGCACCCGCGAACTGATGGAGCTGCCGGTGCCCCATGACGGGCGCGTCTGGCGCGCCATGGCCACCGAGCTCGGCGTGCACGGCATCGGCGTGCCCGAAGAGCACGGGGGCGCCGGCGTCGACGTGCAGACGCTCGCCCATGTCTTCGAGGAGACCGGACGCGTCCTCCTTCCCGGCCCGCTGCTGGCGACGCTTGGTCTGGCGGTCCCGCTTCTGCTGGCCAGCGGCGACGGTGACGCTCAGGCCCGGCATCTACCTGGCATCACCGCCGGGGACACGGTCGCCACGGTCGGCTGGCTCGCGCCCGGAGCGGCATGGGATTCGGTCGGCGGCGCCGCGGCGGCGGTCAGGGCCTCGGGCATCGGGTGGGTCATCACCGGAAGGGTCGCGTTGGTGCTCGACGGACTCGCCGCGGACCTGTGCCTGGTGGTGGCCGACACGCCCGCGGGGCCGTCGGTGTTCGCCGTCGACACCATGGGACCGGGTGTGGATCGGCAGCGGGTACCGGCCCTCGATCCGACGCGAGGGCTCGCCGAGATCACCCTGGACGGCGCGCCGTGCGCCCTGGTGGGCGAGCAAGGAGCCGGGCGTGCCCTGCTCGGCGCGGCCCTCGACCAGGCATGCGTCCTGCTGGCGTCGGAGATGGTGGGCGCGGCCCAGGCTTGTCTGGACACGGCCGTCACCTACGCCAAGCAGCGCGAGCAGTTCGGCCGCCCGATCGGCTCCTTTCAGGCCATCAAGCACAAGTGCGCCGAGGTCCTGGTCGAGATCGAGGGCGCGCGGTCCTGCGCCAGGTATGCCGCGTGGGCGTGCGGCGCCGTCCCGGACGAGGTGCCCGTGGTGGCGGGGCTGGCGAAGGCGGCCGCCGCCGAGGCGTTCTTCCGCGCCGCCGCGGAGAACCTGCAGATCCACGGAGGGATCGGCTTCACCTGGGAGCACGACGCGCACCTGTTCCTGAAGCGCGCCAAGGCGTGCCAGGTACTGTTCGGTGACACCAGGGCCTTCCGGCTGCGGCTGGCCGATCAGCTGGGCTTGTGACCGGGCCTCCAGGCTGAACGGGCCGGGCCGCCCGCCCGGATGGCCCGGCCCGCATGCCGTCTCAGTGCTTGCCGTCGTCCCGGACGACGAGCCGCATGCCGTTGGCTCCCGCCAGGAGCGGCCGCATCCGCTCCAGCACCTCAAGCATCGCCTCCACCTGCTCGCGAGCGGCCCTGGGCGTACGCTGCCTGCAGATCTCCCGGCGGGCCTCGCCGATGTAGCTGGTGACCAGCCACACAAGGACACGGTTCACCGGCTCATCGGTGGCGCCCAGGAGGCGGAAGTTACGGTTGAGCCACTCCCGGCCGCTGCGACGCTGCACTTCGGAGAACCCGGGAGGCGTGTCGCCTACCTGGAAGATGCGCACGAGGTCGCGCCGGGGCCAGGTGGCCTCCAGGTAGGCGCGGGCGCCGGCGACGAGGAGGTCGAAAGGGTCGGTGACCCCTGCGGCCTGCGCCTCGACCACCCCCTGGCGGGCGATCGCGATCTGCTCGCTGTGGTGACGCTCCCAGAGAGCCATGAACAGATCGGTCTTGCTGCCGAAGTGATGGTAGATGCTCCCGACGCTGGCGCCTGACCGCTCCACGACCTCGTTGATGCCGGCCTCGGCGAAGCCCCGCAGGGCGAAGACCTCCCGGGCGGCGTCGAGGATCTCGGCACGCACGATCTCGGTCGAGCGCCACTTCCGGCTGCCGCCGGCCGGTGGCTCGCCTGAGGTGGTCTGTCGTGGCATCGGACGTTCCCATTCGTGTCGGTCGCTTGCCTGTTGGGCGGCGTGGACCAGGCTACGGGACGGAGCCAGGGCCCTTGCGGGCACCGGACACGGCCACGCGATGGACGGACACGGGGACCTCGCCTCGGGAGGGTGTCAGGAATGGTGGACGACGCCACGGTCGATGACGACCGTGCCGTCCTCGGTCTGTGTCTGGAAAAGGGCGCGGTTCTCTCCATCACGCCACAGGTTCACCACGAGCACGTCGCCGGGGAAGACGGGCCTGCTGAAGCGGCCGTACATGGCGTGGAACCTCTCCGGATCGGAGTCGCACAGCGTGTGCAGCAGCGCCCGGCCGGTGAAGCCGTAGGTGCACAGGCCGTGGAGGATCGGACGGTCGAAGCCGCCGCGTGCGGCGAAGGCCGGATCGGAGTGCAGGGGATTGCGGTCACCGCTGAGCCGGTAGAGCAGCGCCTGATCGGGACGCGTGCGGTAGACGACGCGGTGGTCCGGCTCCCGGTCAGGTCGGGACCACGGCTCGTCGCCCGGCGAGGGGCGGCCGTCGGAGCGCTCGGCCGACACCGAGCCCGCGCCCCCCTCGCCCATGATGAAGGCGCCACTGCTCGCGGTCACGAGAGGCCGGCCGTCGGCGTCGGTCGCGACGCTCTCCGTGCGGACGAGCGCCCCCCGTCCCTTGTCGAGCATGGCGGTGACCGTGGAGGTCACCGAGACCGATCCCGCCACGGGAAGCGGCCGGTGGAGCCGGAACGCCTGTTCGGCGTGCACCAGCCGGGCGGGGTCGAAATCACCCAGCCGACGGCGCGGCCCGCCGCGTGCCTGGGCGGCCAGGACGGCGAACGTGGGCAGCACCCGCTGGGCGACCCCTTCGGTGTTCTCCGTCGTGAACGCCAGTTCCCGCTGCGGGTCCTCGGCCCCGGCGCCCACGCCGAGTGCGTACAGCAGCGCGTCGGTGGCTTCCCATGAGCGCGGGACCGGTTCTCCCGGGACGCCGACGAGCTCGTGATCGAGCGCCATGCCATGACTCCTTGCTCGGTTCGCCGGGCGCCTGTCGCCTGCTACGACCCGATCGCATCAACGTGGAATTGGATTCTAGAACTAATGAACCGGGGCTCGTATGTCAACCCGTTGACAAGGCCAGCGGCGCTGGTGTTGGCTTCATTTTAGAATCCAATTCTACATTGATGGACCAGATCGGCGGAGGATGAGGCGCATGGGCGGTCTGAACGGAAGGGTCGCGGTCGTCACCGGCGGGGGACGCGGCATCGGCGCCGGAATCGCCCGCCTGTTCGCCCGGGAGGGCGCCGCGGTCGTGGTGAACGACCTTGGCGTGAACCTCGACGGGAGCGGAGGGGACGAAGGGCCCGCCGCCGAGGTCGTCGCGGAGATCACCGGTGCGGGCGGATCGGCGGTCGCCGACCACGGCGACGTCTCCGACCCGGCGACCGGGGAGCGCTTGGTGCGCACGGCGGTCGAGCGGTTCGGCGGGTTCGACGTGCTGGTCAACGCGGCCGGCATCCTCCGCGACCGCATGATCTTCAACATGGCGGAGGAGGAGTGGGACGACGTCATCAGGGTGCACCTGAAAGGCCACTTCAACACCATCAGGCCGGCGGCCGCCCACTGGCGCGACCGGCGTGATCCCGACGGTCACTTCCGCATCATCAACTTCACCTCCCCGTCCGGCCTCTTCGGCGCGCCCGGGCAGCCGAACTACGCCGCGGCGAAGATGGGCATCGTGGGGCTGACCTACTCGTGCGCCAACAGCCTGGCGCGGTACGGCGTCACGGCCAACGCGATCGCGCCCGTCGCCGCCACCCGGATGACCGCCTCGATCCCCGGCGACCGGAAGCGGGCCCGCACGGTCACCGCCGAACAGCGGGCGGCCGACAACATCGCCCCCGTGGTGGCCTATCTCGCCGGCGAGGCGTCGGACTGGCTGACCGGACGCGTCATCGGCGCCAACGGCTACGACGTCACTCTGTACAGCGACCCCGAGCCCGTCCGCGTGATCTCCGGCGGTTCCCGCTGGGAGGTCACGCCGCTGGGCGAGTCGATGGAACGGCTGTTCCGCCCTGTCGTGACGCGGACGCGGTGAAGGCACCGGCCTGCCGGCGCGTGCACGTGCGTGCCGGCAGGCCACCGCGGCGTCAGTCCCGGAGTCCGAACGTCTTCCTCTCCAGGCTCCGGGTGGCGACCAGGCCGGCGGTGAGGAGCGGCTCGACGGCGTCGCCGACGGTGTCGAACCCGCCGCCCACCGTCCCGCCCTGGAGATGGCGATAGTGGATGCCCTCGAGGATGACGGCGAGCTTGAGATGCGCGAGTCCCAGATGCAGTTCGAGATCGCCCAGCCGCCGGCCGCTGCTCAGCTCGTAGTGCCCGAGTTGCTCTTCCGCGCTCGGGTATCCGGGGGCCAGGCTGGCCGTGGCGTCGCTGGCGCCCTGGGAGATCCAGGGAAGCCGGTCATAGACGAGCAGCAGCGCCAGATCCGTGAGGGGGTCGCCCAGGGTCGCCATCTCCCAGTCGATGACCGCGGCGACCCGGTCGTCGCGCACCAGTACGTTGTCCAGGCGGTAGTCGCCGTGGACGATCGCCGCCACGTCGTCGTCGGCGACACGGGCCGAGACGCCTGCCTGCAGACGGCGCAGCAGCGTGTCGGCGTCGGGGAGGTCGCGGGTCCGGGAGCCTTCAAGCTGGCGGCCCCATCGGCGCACCTGCCGGGCGAGGAACCCCGCGGGCCGTCCGAAACCCGACAACCCGACCGTGGCGGGGGCCACGGTGTGCAGCTCGGCAAGGACACCGATCATCTCCAGCGCCACGCGCCGGGTGCGTTCGGGCCCCAGCGGTTCGAGCTGCTCGCGGCGCCGGTACGCCGTGCCGGTCACCTGCTCCATGACGTAGAAGGGAGCACCCAGCACGGTGCCGTCCTGGCAGAGGGCGAACGTCCGGGGCACGGGCACGGCCGTGCCGGCCAGCGCGCTGATGACCGTGAACTCCCGCGCCATGTCATGGGCGGTGGCCTGAACGTGGCCCAGGGGTGGCCGCCGCACGATCCGGGTGGTGGTGCCGTCGGACACCGCGTAGGTGAGGTTGGACTTGCCTCCGGACACCACCCGGGCGGTCAGGTCGCCGCCGAGGTCGCCGGGACACCGGCGCCCGTACCAAGCCGAGAACCGCTTGAGGTCCAGCCCGGGCACGGTGCCGGGGTCAGAGGACGCCATCAGGCGCCACCTCCCAGGGTCGAGCCCCCGTCGAGGACCACCGTGTGGCCGGTCATCCACGACGCCTCCTCCGACAGCAAGAAGGCGACCGCGGCGGCGACGTCCTCCGGGACGCCCAGCCGCCGGAGAGGGTAGCCGCCGGCGACGTCTTCCTCACGTCCCTCGTAGAGCGCCCTGGCGAACCGCGTCTTGACCACGGCAGGGGCGACCGCGTTCACCCGTACGCCCGGGCCGAGTTCGAGGGCCAGGCCCTTGGTGAGGTGGATGAGCATCGCCTTGCTCGCCCCGTAGAAGGCGATACCCGCCGAGGGCCTCAGCCCCGCGACCGAAGCGACGTTGACCACGGCGCCGCCGTGCGTCCCCATCCACGAACGATGGCACAGCTGCACCATCGCCAGGGCGGCCACCACGTTGACATCGGCGATCTTGCGAGCGGCTTCCAGGTCGAGGTCGACGAGCGAGCCGTGCACCGGGTTGATCCCGGTGTTGTTGACGAGCAGGTCCACACTGCCGAACGTGGCGAGGGCGCGCTCGACGATCTCCTCGCGGTGGGCGGCGTCGCCGATGGTGCCCGCCACGGCGAGGGCGTGTTCGGGCCCCCCCAGGACCTCGACCGCCTCGGCGAGGGCGTCGGCCTTGCGCCCGGTGACGCACACCCGGGCTCCCTCGTCGGCGAGGCGCCGGGCGATGGCCAGCCCTATGCCCCTGCTGGCGCCGGTGACGACCGCCGTGCGGCCGGTCAGACCCCGGGGGCCGGTGCTGAACGTCTCAGGCATGTGCGGACTCTCCCGCGAGTCGATCGGTGGCGGTGGACGGGGTTCCCGGCCGGGTGGACGCGCCGGAACCGCGGGTGCCGGCCGTGTCCGGGCCGGACCGGAAGCGGACGACCATCTCCTGTGCGCTGGTCGCCACGAGGCTTCCGTCCGCGGAGAAGAGCGAGCCCTGGCCGAGCGCGCGTGCCGCGCCGGCCGACGGGCTCGTGCTGACGTAGT
The DNA here is from genome assembly GCF_043906805.1 of Actinomadura sp. SCN-SB. Taxonomy (NCBI): domain Bacteria; kingdom Bacillati; phylum Actinomycetota; class Actinomycetes; order Streptosporangiales; family Thermomonosporaceae; genus Actinomadura; species Actinomadura sp. SCN-SB. Next base: position 31,493 of record NZ_JBIMPP010000036.1, read on the forward strand.
GCAGCCACCGGTCGGCGCGCCCCGGCCGGTGCAGCCACACAGCGTGGTCGAGGCTGGCGCTCGACATCGCGTCCCGGCGCACGGCATGCCCGCGGAACGCCGCGCGCATGATGGTGAAGTCGGAGATGTACACCACCAGGGTGCGGTGCAGCAGCGGATCGTCGGGCAGTCCCATGGGCACGCGCAGCCAGACCTCCGAAGGCGCGAGCGGGTCGGTGCCCGTGACGCCCTCGCGCAGCTCGATCGGGCCGGCCGGTCCTTCGTCATCGGGGGAGGTCTCGGCGAAGGGGTAGCGCGACGGGACGTCGTCGGGCGGGGCGGACGACCTCGGCGCGGGTAGCTGGTGGGCGAGGTGGTCGGGCTCGCTGCGCTGCATCGAGCAGGTCACCGTCCCGATGATCTCCTCGTCCTGCCAGGCGTCCACCCGCTGCAGGAGGAACGAGCGGCCTGTGCGCAGCGGAGTCACCTCGTACCTGATCGGGGAGGAGGGGTCGCCGGCGCGGGCGAAGTAACCGTGCAGCGAGTGCAGCACCACGTCGTCGGGAGCGGTGCGGGCCGCCGCCACGCCGGCCTGGGCGAGGACCTGCCCGCCGAAGACCCGGTGCGCCGGTCGTTCGTTGCTCGACCCCGCGAAGGTGCGCTCGCCCACCTGGTCGAGGTCGAGCACCTGCAGCAGCCGGTCGACGACCGCGGAGCCCGTCCTGAGATCCCGCCACCGATCACGGCTCGGCAGGACCAGCCGGCCGTACCAGGGGCCGCCCGGGAGCCGCTCCGTCCGCAGCGCGGAGCGGCGTACCTTGCCTGCCTCATCACGCAGTGGCCGGTCGACGAACTCGTAGGCCCGCGGCCGCTTGTACGGCGCGAGCAGCGGCCGGAGATGCGCGTCGAGCTCGTCGGCCCGGGGCGCGGGACCGCCCCCGGGCACGGGCTCGACGAGGGCGACGACCCGCTGGCCCAGGTCGTCGTCCGGCAGCCCGATCACGGCACACGCGTGGACGCCGGGGTGCGCTTCCAGGGCGCCCTCGATCTCGGCGGGGTAGACGTTGGCTCCGCCGCTGACGACGCAGTCGGTGGACCGGTCGGCGAGATAGAGGTAACCGTCCTCGTCGTACCAGCCGAGGTCACCGAGGGACTCCCATCCGTTCCTGCTTCGCGGCTTCGCGCCGACATAGTGGTAGGTGGAGCCCTGGCCGCCGGCGGGCATCAGGAAGATCTCGCCCACGACTCCCGGTGGCACGACGCGTCCCTCCTCGTCCTGGACCTCGAACCGGGAGCCGCGGATGGGACGCCCGACCGATCCGCGGTGTTCGAGCCATTCCCGGCCCGTGATGAAGGTGACGCCCTGGCTCTCGGTGCCGGCGTAGACCTCCGCGACGCGGTCGGGCCCTAGCCAGTCGATGTACTCCAGCTTCAGCCGTGGCGGGCATGGCCCGCCGACGTGGAGCAGCGTGCGCACCGATGAGAGGTCGGCGCGGGCGAGACGCTCCGCGGGAAGCCTGCGGATACGGTTCATGTGGGTGGGCACCATCTGCAACCACGTGACGCCGTGCTCCTCGATGAGGTCGAGGGCGAGCCCGGGATCGAACCTCGACATGATCACAAGCCGGTTGCCGGAGAACAGCCCGCGAGCCGAGTAGACGAACGCCGCGTTGTGGTAGAGCGGCCCGCAGACCAGGTGCACGCCGTTGGCGTGCATGTACTCGGAGTCGGGCGACTCCGGGTCGTAATGCGGGTCGTCGTGGCTGACGATGAGCTTGGGCCTGCCGGTGCTGCCGCCAGAGGCGAGCGCCTTCCAGAACGTCGGGACGACGTCGGGCAGTTCGCCGTCGTCGAGGCCGGAGTCGGGGACGAAACCGGCTGGGACGGTGGCGGGGCCGGCCGGAGTCTCCCCGCTCCCCACGAGCAGAGCGGGCCGGGCCAGGTCGAGCATGCGCTGCCGCTCCGCCGGCGGGTACTTGTGCGACAGCGGCAGGACGGTGCCGCCGAGCTTCCAGGTCGCTATGCACGCACAGAAGAGCTCCACCGAGTTGGGCAGGGCCACCGCGACCGTGTCGTCCTTCGCGACACCCGCGGCGGCGTAGGCCCGTGCCAGCCGGTTGGTGCGGCGGTCCAGTTCCGCCCAGGTGACCTGCTCGGAGCCGTCACCGGCGACTAGGGCGGGCTCGTCGGACTTGGTGGCGGCGAAGTGGGCGAAGAGTCGGCCGATGCTCATCCGACGTCCCATGTGCGTCCTCCCTCGACGACTCGTCCGTGCCGGCCGATCCGGCGATGGGCTCCGTCGTCCCGGAACTTTATGCATCCGAGATGCACATTAGTGGGCGGGAGGTTTTCCTGCCAATCCTCCGCAGTGACTGCTTGACGCGCTCCCAATCCAGATGCTCTTCTGCATGACGAGTGCAGATTTCGAGAGGGGAGTGGCCGAGGTGGCGCACGAAAGAGATCCGGACGATCGGCGGCACCTGCTCATCCGGGTGGAGGGCGGTGTCGGCATCGTGACGTTGAATCGTCCGGCTCGGCGCAACGCCCTCTCGCCGGAGATGGTCCAGGGATTGGCCGAGATCCTCCAAGAGTGGGAGCGCGACGACGAGATCGGCGCCGTGGTCCTGACCGGTGCGGGACAGGGATTCTGCGCAGGCGGGGACGTCAAGGCCTTCGCCGAACGCGGTGGTGAGGGCGGCGGCTCCCCCCTCGGCCCCGAAGAGCGCGCGGCGCGACAGGTCGCGTCCCAGCGGGCCACGGTGGAACGGCTCCACGCCATGGTGAAGCCGACGATCGCCGCGCTCCCCGGCCCGGCTGCCGGTGCCGGCCTGGGTCTGGCGCTGGCGTGCGACTTCCGGCTGGGGTCGGACCGGGCCGACCTCGTCACGGCGTTCGCCCGAGTGGGCCTGTCGGGTGACTATGGCGTGGCATGGCTGCTCTCGCGGCTTGCCGGCGGAGCACGGGCCCGCCGCGCTCTCCTGCTGGGGGAGCGCATCCGCGCAGTGGACGCTGTGGCGGCCGGACTCCTTGACCGTGTGGTCGAGGATCCGCTCGCCGAGGCGATCGCGCTGGCGGGGGCGCTGGCGCAGGGGCCACGGTTCGCGCTCGCCCGCATCAAGGAGAACCTCCTCGACGCCGAGCGGCTCGGGCTGGCGGAGGCGATGGAGCGCGAGGTGTCACGTCACCAGGCATGCGGGGGCACCGCCGAGCACCGGGAGGCCCTCGCGGCCTTCGTCGAGAAGCGAGCGCCGAGGTTCGCCCGCACCCGGGAGGAGCGGAACGTGCGGCGCACCCCTTGACAGCATGTGACGGTGACCACAATAGTTTATGCACTGCTAATGCATATTTCTCCCGATCGGAGGTGGGGTCGATGGCCCCGACGAGCCGCGCGCCCGGGGACCGCGCGCCCGGCGGTGACGCTCCGGCGCTCCTCGAAGTGAACGACCTCGCCGTGTCGATCGGCGGTACCCGGCTGCTGTCGGAGGTCTCGCTGACCATCCGGTCCGGAGAGCTGGTCGGGCTGGTCGGTGAATCGGGATCCGGCAAGACCCTGACCGGGCTGAGCCTCCTCGGACTGCTGCCGCCGAACGCGTCGATGCAGGGCAGCGTCCGTTTCGATGGTACGGACATGCTCAAGGCCGACGCCGAGCGGCTGCGCCGGATCCGGGGCAGCGAGATGAGCATGATCTTCCAGGAGCCGCGGGCCTCGCTGCACCCCTCGCGCCCGGTGGGCAAGCAGATCGTCGATGTGATCCGCGCGCACGAACAGGTCCGGGTCGCCGACGCCAGGCGCCGGGCGGTCGAGATGCTCGGCATGGCCGGGTTGCCCGACCCTCGGCGCACCATGGATGCATATACCAACGAGCTTTCCGGTGGCATGTGCCAGCGGGTGATGATCGCCATGGCGCTGGTCTGCCGGCCGCGGCTGCTCGTGGCCGACGAGCCGACCACCGCTCTGGACGTCACCATCCAGGCCCAGGTCGTCTCCCTGCTGCGGCGGCTCGCCCGCGAGCTGGATCTCGCCGTCCTGCTCATCACCCACAACCTGGGCGTGGTCTCGGCGCTGTGCTCCCGGGTCGTGACCATGTACTGCGGCCAGGTGGTCAACGACGACGGTGCCGAGCGGCTGCTCGGCTCACCGCAGCACCCCTACGCCTCGGCGCTGGTGCGGGCCTCGGACATGAGCCTTGACCGCGCGGACGAGCGGAGCGGCATCACCGGTGCGCCGGCCAACCCCGCCAGTCCCCCGGGCGGGTGCCGGTTCCATCCGCGTTGCCCTTACGCGGAGGAACGCTGTAGCGAGCACATGCCCGCCCTGGAGCCGGCCCCGCAGGGAGGCCGTACCCGATGCCTGCGCAGCGACGAGCTGGTGCTCCCGGGGGTGAAGGCATGACGGTCGACAGCACGGTGACCACCAGCAAGGGTAACGAGCGGCGGGCCCTCGCGTTGCAGGTGAGCGACCTCGTCGTCCGCTACGGTAACCGCCGCGACGGCGTCCGAGCGGTCGACGGTGTCAGTATCGAGGTGGCCCGAGGCTCGACGCTCGGCATCATCGGGGAGTCCGGCTCGGGCAAGTCCACGCTCGCCAAGGCCATCGCGGGGCTCGTCCCGGTCAGGTCCGGCACCATCGCGATCGCGGGTCCGGACGGGGACCTCGTGCCCGCCGCCTCATCGGTGGGGCGTGCGGGACAGGTCCAGATGATCTTCCAGGACCCCGTCCTGGCGCTGAATCCCGGACGGCCGGTCTGGAAGAGCGTCGTCGAACCCATGGTGCCGCACAGGCTGGTCATTCCCCGGCGGCTGCGCGAGCGTGCCGTGGAACTGCTCGGCCAGGTCGGGCTGGGCCCCGAGATCGCCGACCGGCGTCCCGGCCAGATGTCGGGCGGGCAGCGCCAGCGGGTCACCATCGCCCGCGCGGTGGCGGCCCGCGCCCCGCTCGTCATGTGCGACGAGCCCGTGGCGGCGCTCGACATCTCGGTCCAGGCCGGTGTGCTGCGCCTGCTCGACGAGCTGCGCGGGACGTTCGACCTCACTTATGTCTTTATCTCCCATGACATGTCGTCCATCGCCCGGATCGCCCACGACGTCGGTGTCATGTACCTCGGTCGGCTCGTCGAGGTCGGCCCGGTGCGCGAGGTGCTCGAGACGCCCCGGCATCCCTACACGCAGGCACTGATCCGCGCGGTGCCGCGGGTCAGCCTGGACGCCCGCGACCGCGAGGTGCACCCCCTCGAAGGCGAGATCCCCGACGCGCGCCGCCCGCCCTCTGGCTGCCGCTTCCGTACCCGTTGCGCCTTCGCCCAGGAGATCTGCGCACGTGAGGAACCGCGCTCGGAGACGGTCACCGAGCCCGCGGCGGGCGGAGGCTCGGCGCACCGGGCCGCCTGCCACTTCTGGCGGGAGATCCGCGACGGCACCGCCCCGCGACGGTCGCTCTGACCCCGACGGCGCCACCGGCGTCCTCCGCCCGCACCGGACCGAACTCAGCACCCGTGATCACACCTCGCCACACCTGACCGCCGTTCGGGAGAACCCCCACCCCCTGTGAAGGAATGTCTCAGATGAAGCAGCGACTCCACCGCAGCGGCATCCGCGCCGCAGCCCTCGCCACCGCGCTCGTCTCCGTTCTCGCCGCCTGCGGTTCCGATTCCGGTGTGGAGGGCGAGAAGACGCTGCGAACCCTGCAAAGCCTCAGCCCGAGCCAATTCGACCCCTGTGGGCCGGCCAACGGATCCGAGGTGGCCTACATGGCCGCCATCTATGCTCCGCTCATCCGCACCTCGCCCCGTACGGGCAAGCTGTCCCCCGGCATCGCGACGTCCTGGACCTTCTCCGACGAACAGAAGACCCTGACGTTGAAGCTCAGGACCGGCCTGAAGTTCCAGGACGGCACCGCCGTCGACGCCGCGGCCGTGAAAAAGAGCATCGAGCAGTGCCTCGCCCTGGAGAACCAGCAGATCCCGGGCCTGAAAGCCATTGAGGCGCAGGGCACCGACACGGTCGTCATCAAACTGTCGCAGCCCGGTGGTGGCCTCCCCGAGCTGCTCGGGTCACGCATCGGCATGATCGCCTCCCCGGCCGCGCGCGAGAAGGCGGGCGACAAGTACGGCGCCCAGCCGGTGGGCGCCGGCCCGTACCGGCTGTCGGCGTTCGTGCCCGGTTCCTCGGTGACCCTGGAGAAATGGGACGGCTACCAGCCGGCGGGCCTGCCCGCGGCCAAGGTGGATCGCATCAGCTCGAAGCTGATCAGTGACCCCTCCGCGCAGGTGGCGGCGCTCACCGGCGGCCAGGTCGACTTCGCCTGGCGCCTGGACTACTCGGCGCCTCAGGCACTTGAGGGCACCGGCGTCCACGCCGAGCACAACCTCGGGGTCTCGATGAGCAGCCTCAGCATCGACCGGAGCCAGGGACCGCTGCGTGACCAGCGGATCCGGCAGGCGATCAGCCATGCGATCGACCGCTCCGCGCTCGCCACGGCCAACACCTCCGGACTGAGCAAGGTGGGGGCACAGCAGCCCTACCCGCCTGGTCACCCCTTCCATTTCGCCGACCTGAACGACACCCATGCGTACGACCCCGCCAGGGCCAAGCAGTTGCTGGCCGAGGCCGGGTACCCCAACGGGCTGACCCTGCGAGGCGCCTCCCTGAACTCGCCGGCGTTCGTCAACAACGGTGTGGTCATCGCCGGCCAGCTCGCCAAGGTCGGGATCAAGATCAAGTTCGAGGCCAAGGACATCGGCGAGGCGACCAAGGGCTTCTACGTCGAGCACAAGTACGACCTGATGTCGACGGGCACGAACGCCGGGCCCGACTGGCTGAGCATCTTCCGCCGCGGGCTGACCACGAAGTCCGCCGGCAACGCGGGCAACGTCCCCATTCCGGGCGGCGAGGAGGCCGTGGCGCGGGCGAACGCCGCGCAGGGCGAGGAGGAGCTGAAGGCGGCGCTCAAGAACGCCGTCCAGGTGCTCCAGAAGGAGGTGCCGATGATCCCGCTCTACTACTCGCCCACGGTCACGGGCTGGAGCGACCGCGTCACCGGCGGCCCGGACTCGATCTCGCTCAACGGTGAGGCGGACCTGACCGCGCTCGGGCTGAAGTGATGGCGGTTCCCAAGGACGTCGCCGGGATCCGGACGGAGGCGGCCGGCAAGGTACAGGCGGTGACGACCGGAGCCGCTCCGCGCTCCGGCACCGAGCCGGGGCGCCGCGGCCGGAGGCTCGGGGGCTGGGGAGGTCTCGGCAGGTTCGTCCTGGTGCGGTTGCTGCTCTTCGTGCCCACCGCGGTCGGCGCCGCCCTGTTCACCTTCCTCCTGGTCAAGATCATTCCAGGGGGTCCCGCCTATGCGCGGCTGGGAGAGAACGCGACGCCGGAGTCGGTGGCCCTCATCGAGCGGCAGCTCGGGCTCGACCGTCCACTGCCGGAGCAGTTCCTGAGCTGGCTCGGCAAGGCGCTCACCGGCGACTTCGGGAACTCCTTCCAGACCGGCTATCCGGTGTCGGCGACGATCGCCGAGACCCTGCCGGTGACGCTGGAGCTGACCTTCGTCGCGATTCTGGGCACGTGCCTGGTCGCCATCCCGCTGGGCGTGTACGCGGGCAAGCGCGCGGCACGGTCGTCCGGCCGGCTGGTCCGGAGCGTCTCGGGACTGGGGCTGGCGGTTCCGGACTTCTTCGCCGCCCTCGTCCTGATCACGATCTTCTCGGTGTGGCTCGGCGTGCTGCCGCGCCTGGGGTTCGTGCCGTTCGCGGAGGATCCCGTACGGAACGTCTACCACCTGATCCTGCCGGCGATGCCGATGATCCTCGGCGGCGGCGCCATCGTGATCAGGCAGGTGGGTGCCGCGATGGCGGACGCCATGAGCAGCGACTACGTCCGGACCGCGCGCGCCATGGGGGTGCCCGAGCGCCAGGTCACGTGGCTCTACGCGTTCCGCTCGGTGCTGCCCACGACTTTGAACGTCATCGCGCTGCTCGCACTCGGCCAGCTGGGGTCCACGCTGATCCTCGAGCAGATCTTCGTGCTGCCGGGTCTGGGACGGACCCTGGTCACCGCCATCGGCCAGCTCGACTTCCCGGTCATCCTGGGCGTCGTCCTGGTCTACGTCTTCATCGCCCTGCTGGTGAACCTCGTCGTGGACATCTCCGCCGGCCTGGTCGATCCCGCGATCCGGAAGGGGACGTCATGATCGGCGGAACGGGACGCCTGCGCCGGGTCATGCCGGTGGGCGCATGGATCTCGGTGACCGTGCTGGCGCTGCTCCTCGCCGCGGCGCTGCTCGCCCCATGGATCTCTCCTGATGATCCGCTGGCGCAGGATCTCACCCGCAAGCTGCAGGGACCGAGCGCCGACCATCTGCTCGGCACCGACCGGTTCGGGCGCGATGTGCTGAGCCGACTGATCTGGGGCGGGCGGAACGCCTTCGGCGGCGTGGCGATCTGCATCGGGGTCGCCGTGGCGATCGGCGTGCCCTGGGGGACCATCGCCGGGTTCTGGCCGCGCTACGCGGGCACGGTGCTGATGCGGATCGCGGACACCATGATCGCCTTCCCGCTGCTGGTGCTGGCGATCGCCATCACCGGCTCGCTCGGCGTCGGCCTGGTCACCTCGATGGTCGCCGTCGGGCTGGTCCTGGCGCCCAACACCGCGCAGCTGACGCGGGCGGGCGTGCTCGCGGTGCGCGAGCAGGACTTCGTCGCCAGCGCCCGGATCGCGGGGGTGTGGACACCGATCCTGCTGGTACGCCACGTGCTGCCGACCGCGCTGCGTCCGGTCGTGATCCAGATGACCATCTACACCGGGCTCACCTTCGTCATCCAGGGCGCGCTGGCCTTCCTCGGGCTGGGGCCCCAGCGACCGACGCCGAGCTGGGGGAGCGATCTCAACGACGCCTACTCGCAGATCCTGTCGGCTCCGCTCCTGATCCTCCCGCCGGGACTGCTGCTGGGAGTCGTGGTCCTGTGCGTTTACCGGCTCGGCGACTCCCTGCGCGACCGGATGAGCTCGGATCTGTCGCCGGGTGACAGGAAGGAGAACGATGTCGTCGTCGCCTGACCTCGCCGGCCCGCCCGACCTGCCCGGCCGGCCCGTCTCCGCGTTGGACGGTGTGGTCGTCCTCGACCTCAGCACGTCGGCGGCCGGTCAGTACGCCGGACGGTTGCTCGCCATGAACGGGGCCGATGTCGTGCTCGTCGAGCCACCCGGCGGCACCCCTACCCGGTACCGAGGGCCGTCCGCCGGGGGAGATTCGTTCCTCTTCCGCCACCTCAACCAGGGCAAGCGCTCCATCGTGCTCGACGTCGCTTCTCCGTCCGACCGGGAGCGGCTGCGGGAGCTGATGGGCCGCGCGGACGTCGTCCTGCGCGACCAGGGGTCGATGGCGCCCGAGGGGGCCGGGGAACTGCTGATCGACTGTGTCGTGGGGGACGCCCCCGAGGGCGGCGCCTACAACGGATGGCGATTCTCGGAGATGATCCATCAGGCGCTCGCGGGCGCGATGAAGACCACGGGCGCGTTCGACCGTGAGCCGATCTACGGGCTCGGCGAGCGGGCGTCCTACGCCAACGGGACCACGGCGTACATCTCCGTGGTATCGGCTCTGTACGAGCGCCGCCGTTCCGGTTCCGGGCAGCGCGTCGACGCCACCGTCTTCGAGTCGCTCGCCGCGATGGGACAGAACATCGTGAGCCAGTACAGCTACAACGGCACGGGCGCGACCCGCCAGCGCTACCCCGGCTTCCTCGCGCTGCTGCGGTGCGCCGACGCCTGGATCGTGATCTTCGTCATCCGGAACTGGCCCACCGTGTGCCGGGTCCTCGACTGCGAGCACCTCCTGGACGACGAGCGCTACCGGACCTCGGGGGATCGGCTGCGCCACTGGGAGGAGATCGTCGCCGTCCTGCAGGAACGCGCGGCGACGCGCCGGGCGGACGAGGTCGTCGAGGGCTGCCAGCGGGGCCGGGTCAGCGCGGAGAAGGTGACGAGCCTGCGGGACCTGCTGGAGTCCGAGCAGTGGCGTGTCCGCCGTGTCATGTCACGGGTCTCGGGCCCTGACGGCGAGGAGGCGGCCGTGCGCTCGCTCTTCACCATCGGCGGCGCCGTCTGCGAGGTGCGATCGCCGAGCCCGCGGCTACCGGAACCCTCCGCCCGGCATGAGCGGAGGCCCGCATGACCGGCTCCGCCGATACGGCGCCGGCGACCACCGGCCCGCTCGCCGGCGTCCGGGTGCTGGAGTTCACCACCGCCTGGGCCGGGCCGTTCGCCGGACGCTGCCTGGCCTACCTGGGCGCCCAGGTGATCAAGATCGAGGCGCCCGGGCATCCGGACTCCTGGCGGGGCACCCGCAACGGTGGCGCGCCGGTCTACTACCCCGAGTTCACTCCGGGCGAAGATCCGCAGAACCGCAACGTGCTCTTCAATTCCCAGAACCTCGACAAGCGCTCCCTCGCGCTCGATCTCAAGCGGGACGGGGCCATGGAGGTCATGCACGATCTGGTGCGCCGCTCCGATGTGGTGCTGGCGAATTTCACTCCCGGCGTGCTGGACCGGCTGGGCATCGGGCGGCGCGACCTGGCCGAGGTCAACGACCGCATCATCGTCGTGGAGATGCCCGCGTTCGGGGAGGGAGGACCGTCGTCCTCCCACCAGGGAATGGGCAAGACGATGGAGCCCGCGGCCGGCATGACCTCGCTCATGGGATACCCCGACGGCACACCGGTCCTCACCGGCCCCGCCATCATGGACCCCATCGGAGGACTCAACGCCGTCGCCGCCGTCGTCTCGGCACTGGAACTGCGGGAGCGCACCGGGCACGGCTCGGCGGTGGTCGTTCCCCAGGTCGAGGCCGCGGCCTCCTGGATCGGCGAGTACCTCCTGGAACAGGCCGAGACAGGGACGACGCGGGTCCGTGACGGCAACCATGTGCCCGATGCGGCGCCCCACGCGGCCTACCCGTGCGCGGGCGACGACGAATGGGTCGCCATCGCGGTCTGGGACGACCACCAGTGGCGGGCGCTGTGCACCGTCCTCGGTGCGGACGAACTCGCCGACGATCCCGCGTACCGGAGGCTCACCGACCGGCAGGCCGCCCAGGAACGGCTCGACCACGTCCTGGCCGAGCTCACCCGCCCGCACGACAAGATGACGCTCGCCGCACGCCTCCAGGCCGCGGGCGTTCCGGCGGCGCCGGTTCTCGGCGGCGACGAGATCGCCAGGAGCCCGGCGATGCGCGAGAGCGGGATGCTCGTGGACCTCGACCACGCCGCGGTCGGCCGGCGTACCTACAGCGCGCTCGGTTTCCGGCATTCCCGCACCCCCGGCTCCCACCGGCGCGCCGCCCCGCTCTTCGGCGAGCACAACGACGAGGTCCTGCGCGACCTTCTCGGCTACGACGCCGATCGCATTGCCACACTGCGCCGTACCGGGGTCGTCGCCGACGCTCCCACGGCCGACACCGACACGCCGCGCGTGCCGAGGCACGCCCCCGCTCCTGCCGCGCCCGCACGAGAGGAGACGCGTTCATGAGTGCCCCCGACCCGGACGCCTCACCGATCCCCTATTCCGACGCCGCCCTTGCGTTCCGCGACGAGATCCGGGACTGGCTGAAGCGCAACGCCCCCGATCACCTGCGCGGGGTGCCGGTGCCGCGCGTCCCCACCCCCGAACTCAAGGCACACCTCGACCGGTGGGCCGACACGCTCACCGAGGCCGGGCTCATGTGCGTCGCCTGGCCGGAGGAGTACGGCGGGCGCGGCCTCTCCGGCGTGGAGGTCGCGCTGATGAACGAGGAGTTCGCCCGCGCGGGCGTTCCCCGGCTCACCCGGGGCATGGGGGAGAGCCTCGTGGGTCCCGCCGTCATCGCGCACGCGACCGAGGAGCAGAAGCGGCGGGTGCTGCCGCCGATCATCAGCGGCGAGCACGAGTACTGCCAGGGCTTCTCCGAGCCCGGCGCCGGCTCGGACCTGGCCGGGCTGCGAACCCGCGGCGAGGTCGACGGCACCGATCTGGTGATCAACGGCCAGAAGACCTGGACCTCGGGCTACTACAAGGCGAACTGGATGTTCTGCCTGGTCCGCACCAACACCGACGTGCCCAAGCACAAGGGGATCAGCTACGTCCTGCTTCCGCTCGAGGTCGACGGCAAGCCCAACGGCGTGGAGTTCCGGCCCATCAAGAGGATGACCGGCCAGGCGCTGTTCGGCGAGAGCTTCCTCACGAACGCGCGCACTCCGCTGACCAATGTCATCGGCGGCCTCGACCAGGGGTGGCGCGTGGCGATGACGACACTCGGCAGCGAGCGCGGCGGCAGCGCCACCACGCAGCACGTCGCGTTCGAGCGGCAGTTCTGGCGGCTGGTCGACGAGGTCCGCGAGCGCGGACTCGACGGCGACGTCCGGGTGCGCGAGCAGCTGGCCTGGGCCTGGTCGCAGATCCAGGTCATCAGGGCGACCGGTCTCGGGCTGGTCGCCGACCTCGCCGCGGGACGCTCCGGCCAGGGACTGGCCAACGGCTCCACAAGCAAGATCCGGTGGTCGGAGTTCCAGCGCCGGCTTGCGGAGATCGCGATGGACCTCATCGGGCCGGACGCCCTGGTGACGGGGGTCGGCTACGAGCTCGACGAGTGGCAGGACGAATTCCTTTCCACCCGCTCCCACACGATCTGGGGAGGCACCGCGGAGGTGCAGCGCAACATCATCGGAGAACGGGTCCTCGGCCTGCCCAAGGAGCCCGCGCCCCTGAGGGAGGCCGCGCGATGAGCCTGGCGATCACGCAAGAGCAGGAGTACCTCAGAGACACGACCCGACGCTTCCTGGCCTCCGTGAGCCCCCTGACACGGGTGCGGGAGGTCATGGACACCCCGACCGCCTTCGACGAGGAGCTGTGGCGGCGGATGTGCACCGAGCTGGGTGCGGCCGGGCTGCCCGTACCCGAGGAGTTCGGCGGCGCCGGCCTGGGCTTCCAGGAGGTGTCCTACCTCGCCGAGGAGAGCGGCCGCGCCCTGGCCCCCAGCGCCCTGCTCGCCACCGTCGGCCTCGCCGTCCCTTCCCTCATGGCCGGCACGGACGACGCGCGCGCCGCGCTGCTGCCGAGGATCGCCGACGGCTCGGCCGTCGTCAGCGTGGCCTGGCTGGCTCCCGGCGCCCGGTGGAACTCCACCACCACCGCCGCTCGCGCGACCGGCGGCGAATCCGGGTGGACCGTGTCGGGCGGCTTCTCATACGTACTCGACGGGGCCGCCGCGACCGTCCTGCTGGTGCTGGCGGAAGGACCCGATGGCCCGACGATGCTCGCGGTCGAGACCGGCGCGCCGGGCGTGCGGATCCGGCCGCTGCCCGCCCTCGACCAGACGCGGGGGCTGGCGCAGGTCGACCTTGTGGACGCGCCGGCGACGCTCGTGTCCCCTCCCGGACGTGGCCGCGACGTCCTCTCCACCGCGCTCGCCTACGCCGACGTCGTCCTGGCCTCGGAGATGGTCGGAGGAGCCCAGGCATGCCTGGACATGAGCGTCGCGTACGCCAAGGTGCGGGAGCAGTTCGGCCGTCCGATCGGGTCCTTCCAAGCCGTCAAGCACAAGTGCGCCGAGATCCTCGTTGAGATCGAGGGGGCGCGTGCCATGACCCGTTATGCCGCATGGTGTGCGGACGCCGTGCCACACGAGCTGGAGCAGGCGGCCGCAGTGGCCAAGGCGACCGCCGCCGAAGCCTATTTCCGCGCCGCCGGCGACAACCTCCAGATCCACGGAGGCATCGGCGTCACGTGGGAGCACGACGCCCATCTCTATTTCAAGCGGGCCAAGGCGTCCCTGATGCTGTTCGGCGACGTGAGCGCCTACCGGCGTCGTATCGCCGACCTCATCGGCATCTGATCCCGACCGGCGACGCCAGGCCGCCCCTTCCCCAGGAGGACGCATGAGCAGCACCCCCGAACCCGCCTACGAGTCGATCCTCGTCGATCGTGACGGTCCGGTCGGCACCATCACCCTCAACCGGCCCGATCGGCTCAACAGCTGGGACTGGCTGATGTCGGCCGAGATCGGTCACGCACTGGGACGTTTCGACGCCGACGACGGCATCCGCGCGATCATCCTGACCGGTGCCGGCCGGGCCTTCTGCGCCGGTGCCGGACTGCTTCCGGCGGGCCGCACGTTCGACGGCTCGCTGACCCGCGAGGAGGCCGAGGCCAGGTACCCCGGCCCGCACCGTCCCGCCGACCGCATCCGTACGCCCGTCATCGCGGCTGTCAACGGGCACGCCGTCGGAGCCGGGATGACGATGGCGCTCCGCGCCGACATCATCGTGGTCGCGGAGGAGGCCAAGCTCGGTTTCGTCTTCAACCGGCGAGGCGTGATCCCTGACGCCGACCTGCTGTGGAGCCTGCCCCGCCTCATCGGGTACTCCCGGGCCATGGACCTGCTCCTGACCGGGCGGATCTTCTCCGGGACGGACGCCGCACGACTGGGCATCGCCTCACAGGCGGTGCCCGCCGAATCGGTGCTGGAGACGGCGAAACAGATCGCCGCCGACATCGCCGCAAACGTCGCCCCCGTCTCCGCCGCCATCACTAAACTGGTGGCGCGGCACTTCCTTGAGGAGACCGACCGGAGTGCCGCGCTCGAACTCGAGCGTGAACTCTTCCGGTGGGCGGGCCGGCACGCGGACGCGCCCGAGGGCGTCAACGCCTTCCGGGAGAAGCGCGCCCCCCGGTGGACGCTTTCCAAGACAAAGGACTTCCCCGTCGACCTCTTCGATGACAGCCTTTGACCGGCCCCGCCGCTCGCACCGGCACCAGGGCCCAGCGCGCCGCCGCCCATCATCCGTCGATCACACGATAATGCTTCCAAGGGGTGCTGCGGCATGAGCTCGCGGGAGGCGGACCCGCCCAGACAACGGGCGGCCGACGGAAGGATACTGAGGTCCCGACGGACGAGGGCCGCGATCGTCGACGCCAACATGGCGCTCATGATGGAGGGCAACCTGCGCCCGACCGCGGCCCAGGTCGCCGAGCGCGCAGGTGTCTCCCTCCGTACTCTTTGGAGCCATTTCCCCGACCTCGAAAGCCTCTTCGCCGCCACGGGGGAGAAGACCTTGGAGGTCCAGTACGCCCACCATTCCGTCATTCCGGCCGACCTGCCCCTTGAACACCGGGTGCGCGCTTTCTGCCACCAACGGGCGACGATGCTCGAGTCCATCGCCGGAGCGTCCCGCGCCGCGCAGCTCCGCCTCCCGTTCTCGGAACAGCTGAGACGGAACCGCAGAAGGCACAACGAGCGTCTGCGCACCGACATCGGGCAGACGTTCGCGCCGGAGATCGCGCTGGCCGGGAAGGACGCCGACGAGCTGGTGAGTGCTCTCCTGGTGGCCTGTACCTGGCCGGCGTGGATGGGCAGCCGCGACGACCTCGGCCTGTCGATCGAAGAGGCCACGAGGGTCATGGAGCGTACGGTAATGGCGATCATCCGAGACGTGCCGGGTGCCGTCGAAGGGCGGCCTCGTCCATCCGAATGACGCATGTACCTTGATGCCGGCCTGGCAATTCGCCAGTGGAGCGGCGTTCATCGGGTGCAGCCGTGGTCGATGCACGCCGGGCGTGGCATGTCGGTCATGGCTTCAGGGTGGTCGCGAAGTGGGCTGCGGCGGCGTCGGCGGCCGTGGTGACGGTGGGTTCCTGGTCGTAGAAGTCGAACTGGATGCCGGTCGTCCAGACGAAGTCCTTCGGGCCGTCCAGGGCGGTGTGGAAGCGCCGGGCGCCCTCGGGGATCGCGGCGTCCTCGCTGTGGACCAGGACGACGGGGACGCGGACCCGTGGCGCCAGCGCGATGGAGTCGAACGTCAGCCAGTCACGCCAGCCCATGACCGCGAACCGGTTCGGCCACTGCGGGATGCCGCCGCGTTCGGGGTTGAGGTAGAAGTCCACGTCCATCGGCATCGCGGCGCGCGGGTCGCTGCCGCTGACCACGGGCACGTACTCGACCTCGCCCGTCGCCTCGTACCGCGCGCGGGCCTTGCCGGCGTCCGCCAGCTTGGCGTCCACGCCCTCGGCGCCGCCGTACACGTCCCGGCAGATCTCCGGGTCGTGCAGCCACGGCGCGATCAGCGCGAGGGAGCGGATGCGGGTGTCCTCGACCGCGCCGGCGCTCATGTACATCGCGGCGGCGCACACGCCCAGCGCCCCGAGCCGGTCCGCGTCGACGGCCGCATGACCGGCCAGGAAGCTCACCGCGCTGTGGATGTCGCGGACCTTCGCCTCCGGCCGCTCCCAGTCGCGCGGCTCGCCCTCCGACTCGCCGAAACCGGCGAAGTCGAACGACAGCGCGGCGTACCCGCGGTCGGCCATGCGCTCGGCGTAGCGGTCGGCCATCTGCTCCTTGACACTGGTCCAGGTGCCCGCGACCACGATCCCCGGCACCGGGCCGCCGACCCCGTCCGGCAGGAACAGGTTGCCGGTGAGGGACGCGCCCTCGCTGGTGAACGTCACCTTGTGCCTGGTCGTCATGACCGCGCCTCCTCCATAGTCGTCGTCTCCCGGTCCCCCTGGGACCACTTCGCGGTCATCACCACGCCCGCGATTCTCCACTCGCCGCCCGCCCGGACCAGGTCGAACCGGTAGTCGCCGCCCAGCGTCCACAGCGGGGCGTCGCCGAGCGGGCCGGGATGGCGGTGGGTGGCCTGGAAGGAGGCGGTGCAGACGGCGGTGCCGCCGTCGACCGTCACCAGGTGGTTGGTGATCAGATGCTGGGTCGCCGCGTAGGCGCCGAGCGCGTCCCGCCACCCGGCGACGATGTCGGCCGGGGTGAGCGTGACGGGCTCGCCCCCGTTGAGACTGGTGTAGTCGAGCGTGACCTCGTCGGCGAAGATCGTCGCGAGCTGGTCCCATTCGCGTTGGTCGGCGTGCCACGCCATTCGCGTACAGATCTCGACGATCGACGTCCGGTCCTCGTTGGTGCTCATCAGTTCCCTATGGTCGATGCGTCCGACTTCACTCCGGACGTGGCCAATCCTGCGCCGCGGACTTTCGGCCCGTCCAATAGCCGTTGTAATAACCCGCAGTTATGGAGGTGCATTCGCGGTTCCGCGTCGGGGAACCGCGACTTCATCCGCGCCGCTGATCGGCTCGGTCTGTCGCAACCCGCGCTGAGCATGCAGGTCAGGCGGACAGGGGACGTGCTGCGTGACCCAGGCGCGGGCCGTACTCGCCGATCGGCGGTAAGGGGACAGGGGTTGACGGTGCTCCAGTTTGGAGTAGCGTCCGGGATGGTCCAGTCTGGAGTAGATCGGGCGGGTGGTCTCGATGGGGTACGGGGTCGATCGGCGGGGGTTCCTGGGGACGCTCGGGGCGGCCGGGGTGGTGTCACTGGCGCCGCAGGCCGCCGCCGCGGGTGGAAGGCGTGGACGGGTGGTCGTGCTCGGTGCCGGGCTGGCCGGGCTGGGGGCCGCGTACAGCCTGATGAAGCGCGGGTACGAGGTGACGGTGCTTGAGGCGCAGGGGCGTCCGGGCGGGCGGGTGCAGACCGAGCGTGATGCGTTCCGGTACGGCGGGCATGCCGAGATGGGGGCCGTGCGGATCTTCGACACGCACGAGTACACGCTCAGGTACGTCCAGGAGTTCGGGCTTGAGCTGACGCCCTACGACACCGGCGTACGGGCGTTCTACCTGCGTGGGAAGCGGTTCCTGGCCCCTGAGCCTGGGCGGCCGTGGCCTGTGCCGGGGTTCCATCCCAGCGAGCAGCCCGATCCTTCGGCGCTTCTCCCGGAGTACGTGCTGTCGGGGATGGCCATGCTCGGGGACATCTCGGATCCGGGCTGGCCCGGCTCGGTGCCGTCGGCCCGTGAGCTCGACCGGGTGACGGTCGACGAGTACCTGGCCGGGCGGGGTGCCTCGAAGACCTGGCGCGACTGGTTCTACGCGCAGAACGGACGGGTCGCCCGTGCCAATGCGGCGGCCGGTCTGGCGGTGGAGTCGCTACCGGCCGGGGACAGGGTTTCCAGCATCCGGGGCGGCAATGACCGGCTTCCCTACGCGCTCGCCGCCGCGCTGGGACGTCGCGTGAAGTACCGCAGTGAGGTCGTGCGGATCGCTCAGGACGCCCGTGGCGTGACGGTGGGCTTCAGGGATCGCAGTGGCCTGCATGAGCTGCGGGCGGATCGGTGCGTGTGCGCGCTGCCTTTCGCGCCGCTGCGCCGGGTGCGGCTGGACGCCGGGTTCTCGCACGACAAGATGGCCGCGATCCGTGAATTGCAGTACATGGCCGCCGCCCGGTGCCATTTCCAGACCCGCCGCCGGTTCTGGCACAAGGATCCCCTGGGGAGGCTGGGCGGCCTCGACCTCGTGGCGACCGACACGATGGCGGGACGCGTGTGGAACACCAGTTCCCAGCAGCGCAACTCGACCACGGGGATGCTGCACGCCTACATGTTCGACACCGAGGCGATCGAGTTCGCCTCCCACGGGCGGCGGCGCGTCACGGAGATGGGGAGGCTTTTCCGCAGGCTCGTGCCCGGTATCGACGGGCAGGTCATCGGTGTCGCTCACAAGGCGTGGCAGGAGGACCCGTGGGCGGGCGGCGGCTGGGGGTCCCCGCAACCCGGTGAGCTGCGATGGATGCGGCCCGCCATGCGCCGTCCCGAGGGCCGGGTGCACTTCGCGGGCGAGCACACCGCCACGCTGTGGGTCGCCTGGATGAACGGTGCGCTGGAGTCCGCCGAACGTGTCGTCGGGGAGATCCTCCAGGCGGACGCGCGGGTGGCGGTTCCGTGACTCGCGGCGCCCTAGCCCGAGGGGACGGTGGTGTGGTTCCCCAGGGCGTGGCGGCGGATGTCGGCGGCGGTCAGACCGAACTCGGCCTTGAGCGCGCGGCTGACGTGGGTGGCGTCCAGGACGCCCCAGCGGGCGGCGATCGTGGAGACGGTCTGGTCGGCCAGCGCCGGGTTGGCCAGGTCGCGGCGGATGCGTTCGAGGCGGTGCCGCCGGATCCAGGCCGACAGGGTCACCTCCCGGGGTTGCAGGACCTTGTGCAGGTAACGGACGGAGATCCGGTGCGCGCGGGCGACCGCCTCCACGGACAGCTCGGGGTCGGACAGGTGCGCCAGGCAGTACGCCAGGACGCGGTCGGCGAGCCCGTCCGGCTCGGCGGGCGGCAGGACGTGGGTGAGCTGGGCGATCACGAGCGAGACCAGCGCGTCGGCCAGGTAGTGCCCGGCGCTGCCGTTGGACGGGCCCGGCACCTCGGTGAGGTCGCGCAGGAATCCGCTGATGGCGGCGTGCAGCCGGGTGTCGGTCGGGGCGGCGACGGCGGTGTGCCGGGACACCAGGTTGGCGTGCGCGCCCAGCGACGTGGCCGGGACGCCGACGATCACGCTTTCGCTGGGGGTCAGGCAGCGCAGCTCGTAGGGGCGGACGGTCTCGTACCCGACCATGTCGCCCGGTTTCAGCAGGGACCGCCGGCCGTCCTGCTCGACGGCGAGACGGCCCGCGTCCAGGAAGATCAGCTTGACCAGCTCGCGGTCGGTGGACCGGATGAGCCCGGGATCCCTGAGGATCGTGCACGGGCCGCTGCGGACCCGGGCGATGAAGACGTCGCCGATCCGGGTGCCGCGGCACGCGGCGGTGAAGGGGCGGTCTCCCTCGGGCTTGATGCGCATCGGGGCGCAGACGTCCGACAGCGCGTGCTCGAGTTCGCCGACGTCGTCGACCTCGCGGTCCACGAGGTCAGGGGTGACCGTCACCTTGTCACAGCCTCTCCACGGTGGCGCGGGACGCTCGCCGGCCGGAGGCCGGGCGCACGTGACCGGCCCGCCGGCACCTCAACTGTGGCAGGATCGTAAACCGGCGTAAAGCAAGGTCACCCGGGAACTTTCACAGCACGGAAACCCGGGGCCGGTCCGGTGGCCCGGCCCCGCTTCCCGTACGGGTGTCCCTAGAGCTTGGTCCAGATGCTCTTCACTTCGGTGTACGCCTCGATGGCCTCCCAGCCCATCTCGGGTCCCATGCCGGACGCCGTCATCCCGCCCCACGGCGCCGCCGGGTCGAAAATCGGGAAGGTGTTGATGTGGACGCTTCCAACCCGGATCCGGCGGGCGAGCCGGTTGGCCTCGGAGATGTCCCGCGACCAGAGGGAGGCGGTCACGCCGGTGATCTTGGCAGGTCAGCCAGCCGCAGCATCAGCCTGGCGCGCCGCGGGCAGCATGCCCGCCCGTTCCGCCGGCGCGAAGGCGCGGGCGGCCACCTCGACCGCCTCGCCCGCGTCGGCCTCCGTGGCCTCCGGTACCTCGTCGATCACCTTCCCGGTCGCGTCGGGAACGTGGTGCCGCGCCCGGCCGTCCACGTCCCGTCGATCAGCATGCCCTGAGGCATGTACCGCCCGTCCTTCCGCCGTCCCGCGGGACGGCCGGTGAGACGACGTCAGTGTTCGTGGACCAGGACGCCGCGGATGTTCTTGCCGTCCTGGAGGTCCTGGTAGCCCTGGTTGATCTGGTCGAGGCCGTAGCGCTGGGTGATCAGCTCGTCCAGCCTGATCTGGCCGGCCTGGTAGAGGTCCAGCATCCGGACGATGTCGTACTGCGGGTTGGACGACCCGAACAGGGCGCCCTTGACCGATTTCTCGAACAGCGTCAGCAGCCCGCTGGGAAGCTGGATGTTCAGCAGGCCCGGGTTGGCCAGACCGGTGATCACGACGGTGCCGCCCTTGCCGACCGTCTCGAACGCGGCGGTGACGACCGCGCTGTCCACCGTGCCGACGGTGATCAGCGCCTGGTCGGCGCCCTGGCCGCGGGTCATCTCCACGACCGCCTCCTGTGCCTCCGCCGCGTCGGCGAACGCGTGCGTGGCGCCCATCTTCATGGCGGTGTCCCGCTTGAACGCCACCGGGTCGACGACGACCACGTTCTTCGCCCCGGCGTGCACGGCGCCCTGGACGGAGTTGATGCCGACCCCGCCGATGCCGTAGATCACCACGGTGTCGCCCGGCCGCACCCCGCCCGCGTACACGGCGGTGCCCCAGCCGGTGGGCACGCCGCAGCCGGTCAGCACCGCCACCTCCAGCGGGATGGTCGGGTCGATCTTGACGACGGAGTCCTGGGAGATGGTCCCGTACTGGGAGAACGTGCCGAGCATGCACATGCCGCCGACGTCCTCGCCGTCCAGGCGCATCCGGAACGTCTGGTCGGGCATGCAGCCGACGGCGATGCCGGCGCCCAGGTCGCACAGGCTCTGCCGGCCGGTGGAGCAGTAGCGGCAGTGCCCGCAGCTCGGGATGAAGCTGCACACCACATGGTCGCCGGGCGCCACCTTGGTCACGCCCGGACCGACCTCCTCGACGACTCCGGCGCCCTCGTGCCCGCCCACCATCGGGAAGCGCGGCTCGATGTCGCCGTCGATGAGGTGCAGGTCCGAGTGGCACAGCCCGGCGGTCACATAGCGGATGAGGATCTCACCCTCCTTGGGACCGTCCAGGTCCAGCTCCACGATCTCGAACGGCTGGTGCGCCGCGGTGAGTATCGCCGCTTTCGTCTTCACCGTGTACCCCTCCTCGGGCGCGCCTCGCGGGGTGGACGCGTTACCGCAGACGTTAGGCGGCCGACGCGGCTTCGGGGTCGCCACATAGTGCACCCCCGCTCGCCATTTCGTGCACGTCACCGCTGACGCGCGACCCGGCTCGCGCGGAGAAAGCCGTCCCCCGCGACCACTTCTCGCGAAGGGCCGCGGGGGACGGTGGGACGCGAAGGGTTATTCCAGCGGGGGCAGATTGGACGGGGGAAGCGCGGGGCCGAGGTCGGGCGCGGTCTCGGTGGAGACGATCCGGCGCGGCGGCCACTTGACGCCCTTCGGCGGCCATTTCTGGCCCGTCCGCTCAAGGAACCACTTCGGCGGCTCGTACAGCGGGAGCTCGTAGTCGTCGGGGAGCATGCTCGTCCACGTGATGTTCTTCGTGCGCCGCTCGAACTCGTCCTTCATCTCGGCGATGACCTTGGGCTGGGTGAGCAGGTCCACGGTCGTGCCGGCGAGGTACCTGGCGGCCATCAGCATCCCGACGTGACCGGAGTGGTGCGCCCCGGTCGCGGTGTGGTGCCACGAGTGGTTCTTGGTGCCGCGGGGCTGGTGCGCCGCGCCCATCTGGATGGTGGGGACCTGCCAGCTGATGTCGGCGACGTCGGTGGAGCCGCCGCCCATGAACACCGGCGCGGGCGGGGTGAGCGGGCTGATCGTCTCGGAGAACCCCGATTCCTCGGTCCCGTTGGAGCGTTGCAGCGCCTTCCCGAAGTTCTGGTCGGCCGCCGAGAACTTCGGGGGGCCGATCTGCGTCATGTTGGCGTGCATCAGTTCGGCGCCGCGCTTGTTGCCGAGCTGGTTCCACGTGCCGGCCATGATGCGGTGCTCCATGCGGGTGCCCGTGGCCAGCGCCGCGGCCTCCGCGCACTTGACGAGCCGGTCCATGAGGATCTTGGCGCGGGCCGGGCTGCCCTCGCGGGCGTAGTACCAGATGGACGACAGGGTCGGGAAGACGTTGGGCGCCTGCCCGGTCTGCCGGATCGCGTAGTGCATCCGGGACGTGTGCGCCTGGTAGCTCTCCCGCAGGTACTCGGTGAGCGTGGCCATCGCCGTCACGGCGTCCTGGGTGGAGCGCGTCGCCAGGGGCGAGCCGCCGTGCCCGTCGGTGCCCAGGAAGTGGAAGGCGATGCTGTACATGGCGTTGCTGGAACCCCAGCCGGTGCCGTTGTTGCTGCTGGGATGCCAGTCCACGAACGCGTCCAGGCCCTTGTAGACCCCGGCCTTCACCGCCACGGTCTTGCCGACCAGTTGTTCCTCGGCGGTGGAGCCGAAGAACTTGAGCGTGCCGGAGATGTTGCGGGCCTTCATCGCCACGGAGACCGCGACGGCCGCGGCCGCCGCGGCGGCGCCGAGCGCGTTGTGCCCGCAGCCGTGCCCGAAACCGTACGTGGGGGCGTACGGGTCATGGTGGTAGGCGAGCGGGGAATGCTTGGGGTTGCCTTTCTCCTGCGAAAGTCCCGGCAGCGCGTCGTACTCGCCGCTGAACCCGATCACGGGTTTTCCGGTGCCGTTGCTGAACGTGGCGACGAAGGCGGTCGGCATGCCGCCGGCGCCCCATGTGATCGTGAACCCGTTGGCCGCGAGGAACTGCGCCTCGGCCCACGAGGAGTTCCATTCCGCGAGCGAGGGCTCGGCGAATTCCCAGATCCTGTCGTTCAGCCCGATGATGGCGTTGGAGCGGCGGTCGATCCATGACAGGGCCGCGTCCTTGGCCTGCGAGTCGAGGGCCAGGCCGGTGGGGGGAGCGTAGTCGGCGGGGTCGGCGGGCGTCGTCTTGGGGTCGAGCGCGAGGTCGGAGGCCGCGGCCATGGCGGGGTCGGCCGTCAGGATCGGGGTGACGGCCGCGGCGGTGCCCGCGACGCCGAGCAGGCCGAGCATGTCGCGCCGGCTCATTCCGGACGAGTCGAGATGGTCGGTTTCACACAAAGGGCCACTCTCCTTACGGGAATGATCGACCGCGCCGCGGGCGCGGCGAACCGAGGCCGCGTGCCGGAACGCCCCGGGAGAAGGGCATGTGGGCATGCGGGCCCAAGGGAGCAAGGGGTGGGATGACCGGGAGTCGCGGTCGCGCGGCGCCGTCGCCGGCGCCCGGACCGATGGCCTGGGTTTCGTCGTCCTGGCGGCCGGAAAGGGAGGTCCTTTTCCCTGCCCCGGCGTTGATCTAAGAAGATCTCGGGTTTCCAGACTTGAACTGTGGCTTTCTGGTCAGCTGGTGATGTAGGCCAGGCGCGGGTCGGTGAAGAAGGACAGGACGAGCCGAGGGAGTTTCTGGAGACGGTGGAGCGCCGCGGTGACGAAGAGACGGAGTTCGTCGTGGCTTTGGACGGCCTGGCGGCCGACGCGGTCGTTCTTCACGTTCTTCCAGACCCATTCGTCGGGGTTGAGCTCGGGAGAGTACGGCGGCAGATAGAACAGTTCGAGGCGGTCGGTGCGCTCGACGAACCGCTTGGTCATCTTCGAGGTGTGGATGCGTCCGCCGTCCACGATCAGGAACACCTTCTTGTCCGCGGGGGTGTCGTCGAGCAGACGGCGGCAGAAGGTGATGAACTCCTCCGATTTCAGGCCCTGATCATGGACCATGAATCGCAACTTCCCCTTCGGCGACACCGCGGAGATCATCATCACCGACGTGCGCTTGCCCGTCTTCTCCACCACCGGGGTCTGGCCGACCGGCGCCCAGGTCGTGCCGGCGTGGAAGTCGGTCCGGACGGACGCCTCATCTGCGAAGAAGATCTCCGCGCCCTCCACGGCCGCCCGGCGGCAAATCTGCGGATAGGTCTGGGTCTTCCACGTGCGAACCCTCTCCGGGTCCTGCTCATACGCGCGATACAGCGGCTTTTGCGGCGACATGCCGAGCGCTTTCAGCACCCGGCCGACGGTCGCGACCGACACCCGGATCTTGAAACGCTGAAAGATCAACTGGCCGACCATCGCCCGCGTCCACAACGCGAACCCGAAACTCAACTGCCGTGGATCGGCACCCACCAGCAGCGCGTACAACTCCCGCAACTGCGCGTCATTCAGCTTGCCGTCCGGGCCGCGCGTCTTCTTCGTCCGCAAGGACTCCGGACCGATCAACCGATAGTTCCGCCACCACCCCAGCAACGTCGACCGATCGACATCCACCACCGCCGCGACCTTGTCCACCGGCACCTTCTGCTCAAGCATCCGAACCGCCGTCAGACGCTCCTCGTAGGTCGACCTACGCCCCTTCCTCGCCACAAAACGATCATCCCACCCAAACGATCACCAAGGTGGAGAAACCCAAGATCTCCTTAGATCATCTTCGTCGCGCTCAGTCTCCGCCCGGACGGGCTCCGGATCATGGGCGACGTCTGCCAAAAAGAGCGCGGCCGTCTTTGCGTTGATCAACGGTTTGAGAATCCGGCCTTCGGGACGGCGGGGGCGCGGGTGTATCCGAGTGGCGATTCGTGGCCGGAGGGATCAGCGGGCGCGGCGGCCTTCCGGGCGCGACAAGGGCCTACGAGTCCCATCCCGCCGACGAGTTCGTTCCCCCGACGAGTCGGCGGCTCAACCGACGGGCCGGGTTGACCTATCGCGGCGAGGCGGCGTCGGCGGATGTAGGGACTGCTCATCGGGACCTCCCGGGATCGGGCGGGTAGAGGGAAGGGGCGCCGACGTGGGGGATCGGCATGTCCACTCTGTGTTATCACCGGTGACCTGAGCGTGTCCTGAATGGTCGGGGCGTTCGAACCGGTTCGGCCGATTCGAACGTCGTCATCGTCAACGTGCGCTGGTGAACGTGAAGAAGTTGGACGTCCGCCTGCACGGCGTGGCAATCGACCGGAAGGAGCGCCGAAGCCGCGATCGAGCGGACTGGTACGTCGGCGCTCATCAGGATGGAACCGTCCGATGAGGTTCCGTCTCGTTCGAGGTGGTCGATGTCGCTCGCACTTCCCGTCCAAGCCGAGCCCGAAGCGCCGATGTACTGGCGGCGGCGCTTCCGTGGCGAGATCGATCAGGCGCGTGTGGTCCGCGCGTTCGCCCGGCATCTGCCGGCCGGCTTCGCCGCGCTGGATGACGTGCTGCTCGTCCTGAACGAGCTGATGGTCAACGCCGTCCGGCACACCCGTTCGGGTGAGGACGGCGGCCATTTCATCGTGGAGATCAGCCAGAATGCTCGCGTGGTCCTCGTATCCGTCACCGACGAGGGCGGCTCCTCCATCCCGGCTGCGTGCCCTGCACACGGAGCCGGGGGCGATGACCTGTGGGAGTCCGGCCGCGGCCTGCTCACCGTGGAGGCCCTGACCGCCTGCTGGTCATGGACGGGTGACGCGACCGGCCGCACCGTGCACGCCAGCTTCCCGGCCCACAGGTGAGGCCGGAGCTCTCACCCGTATCAGCGGTGCTCCCGGACGAATGCATCCCGACCCCCTGACCGCCACCACCATCCTCGCCGCGGCCCTGGCCGCCAGGACCTTCCGCTGGACCTGACCCCGGCGACCAGGACCCCCGAGGACGGGCATCAGTCAAAAAGCTCGTCGATCTGGTCGATCGTGATGGCGCGTGTCATCCAGTGTTCGAGTTGTTTGAGGTCGTTGCAGTTGTTGATGCGCTGCCGGGCCGTTTCGGAGATGGCGATGTTGCGGGTCTTGAGGATCAGGCGGAGCGCCTTGGCGGCTTCCTCGACCTCGCCTTCGGTGCGTCCTTCAGCGCGTCCCTCGGCGCGGCCGATCGCCTGGTGTTCGAGGGCGAAGTCGGACTGCCACTGGTATTCGTCGATCTTCACGATCTCCTCCAGGAGCTTCTGAGCCGCCGACGAGAGCTGCGACTTAGCGTAATCATGGTACAGCTTGCCGTTCTCGCGATCGAGGACCTCCAGCGCCTCGCAGTAGGCGCGGAGGACCTCTTCCCCTTGGCGGGTGTCGGCGTGGGCGGGTGTGGTGAGTACTGCGAGTTCGGGGTAGCGGCGAGCCTCCTCCGGGTCGGTGACGGGGGGCAGGTCGGCTGGGCATACGGCCACCGGGTACACCACGGAGCCGGGCGGGCCCAGCCGGATCGGGGTCCGGAACTTTTCGGCGGCGGCCTTGTTGATGCAGAGCACCAGGAGCGCCACGTCGCACTGGAGGCGGTGACGGAACGTGGCGACGTAGGCGGGCCAGCTGAACTGTTTGCGCGGGTCGGGCTGCTGTTGCTGTTCGGTGATGATTCCGAGGACCGCCTTCCCGTTCCGCTTCGCCACGACGGCTCCGTCGCAGTTCAGTTGGGCCGGGTGGAGGGTGGTGAGGTTCTCCGAACCGGTGAGCACCTGGTCGTGGGCGGGGATGTCGACGCCGTCGACGGCCCGCAATATGTCGACCGCGAGGCGGGGGCGCTGTCTGATCATATGCAGCGGCACCTCGTGTTTGTAAGAGGGCATGGCAGAGAAGGTAATGGCTATCCAACGGTCGCGCAGGGCTTTTTCGGAAATGACTGGTATCAAGGGTTGCTTCTGCGGTCTTTTCTGGAATGTTTGAAATTATCGTTTTGGGTGTTCGGTAGGGGAAAGTCGGGCGGCTGTCCGCACTGGGGCGGGGTGGGGTGCGGGGCGGATCCTGTCGTGGGGCGGGGCTACGCTCTGGGGCACTTGTGGTCTTCGTGGGCTCTGGGGTGGGATTGGCGAGATGACCGAGGACGCGGTTCGGGGGGACGCCGGGCTCGTGCGGGAGGCCGGGGTCGTCGGGCGGGTGCTCGGGACGCAGGCGGCCACGCCGTTGGCGTTCTGGGTGGGGCTGGAGCCCGGGACGGTGCTTCAGCTCGATGAGGTGGTCGTCGCGCGGCGGGAGGTGCCGGGGCGCGGGGACGTGCTGATCGCCGGGGTCGTCACCAATGTCGAGGCGAGGCATGAGGGCGCCGCGTACGACTCGGACGTGTTCCTGATCGTGCAGGGGGTGCTTCCGGCGGCCGTGGTGGAGTCGGCGGAGGTCACGGTGACGCGGGTCGAGCCCGAGGTGTACGTGCCGCCGTTGCCGGGCGCCGTGGCGTACAGGGCCGACACGGACGATCGGGAGCGGGCGCTGTACTTCGATGTGATGGAGCGCCGGGTGCCGGTCGGGCTGGGCCGGGACGGGGAGCCGATCCACGTGAACCTGGAGTTCCTGGACGGCACGCGGGGCGCCCATGTCTCCATCTCGGGGGTGTCGGGGGTGGCGACCAAGACCTCGTTCGCGACCTTCCTGCTGTACTCGATCTTCAACTCGGGCGCGCTGGGGGCCGAGGCGCACAACACGAAGGCGCTCATCTTCTCGGTGAAGGGCGAGGATCTGCTGTTCCTCGACCACGCGAACACGCGGCTGGACGAGGACGCGCGCGCGGCGTACAAGAAGCTGGGATTGCCGGTGGGGCCGTTCGGGAGCGTTCATGTGTTCGCCCCGCCGAGGCCAGGCGATCCCAATGGGACGCCGCATGTCTCGGCAAGGACACGGGACGTGAGCCCCTTCTATTGGACGCTCGCCGAGTTCTGTGACGAGGAGCTGCTGCGCTTCGTCTTCGCCGACACCGAGGACGAGCGCGCCCAGTACACGATGCTGATCGGCCAGGTGGCGGCGCGTCTCAAGCGGGAGGCGGTCCCGGCGGGGGACGGCGGAGCGGTCCGGATCGGGGACGGCCCGGTCTGCCGCACGTACGCCGACCTGGTGGACGTGATTGAGCAGGAGCTGTCCGACGAGGACGCGCGCCGCGAATGGGGCGCGGCGCTGATGGGCCTCGGCACCGTCAACGCGTTCCTGCGGCGGCTGCGGTCGTCGGTGCGGCCGCTGTCGCCGGTCGTCCGGGGCGACCTGCCGAAGCGGGGCGACCGGTCGATCAGCACCTCCGAGGCCCAGGTCACCATCGTCGACCTGCACAACCTGCCCGAGCGGGCGCAGCGGTTCGTGGTCGGGACGGTGCTGCGCGGGGAGTTCGCGCACAAGGAGAGTACCGGCAGCGCACGGCCGCTGCTGTTCGTGGTGCTGGACGAGCTGAACAAGTACGCGCCGCGCGAGGGCGGTTCCCCCATCAAGGAGATCCTGCTGGACGTGGCCGAGCGGGGCCGCTCGCTCGGCGTCATCCTCATCGGGGCGCAGCAGACGGCGTCGGAGGTGGAGCGCCGCATCGTCGCCAACTGCGCGGTCCGGGTGGCGGGACGGCTGGACGCGGCGGAGGCGTCCCGTTCCGAGTACGCCTGGCTCCCGCCCGCGGCACGGGCCCGCGCCACGATCGCCAAGCCCGGCACGATGTTCGTCGGCCAGCCCGAGATCCCCGTCCCGCTCGCGGTGGAGTTCCCGTTCCCGGCGTGGGCGACCCGTCCCGCCGAGGCGGCGGCCGCTCCGCCGCGGGAGAGGGCGCCGGCCGATCCGTTCGCCGGGCTCGGCGGCGAGGCCGACCCGGACGAGGACGTGCCCTTCTGAAGGAGCCGCCATGAAGTTCCTGCACACCGCCGACTGGCATGTCGGGAAGGTGCTCCGGGGCCGGTCGCGGGCGGAGGAGCACGCGAGGGTGCTGGCCGAGCTGGTCGAGGTCGCCCGGGAGGAGGACGTGGACGCGGTCATCGTCGCCGGTGACGTGTTCGACGGCGCCGTGCCGACCCCGCCCGCGCAGGCCCTGGTGATG
Source organism: Actinomadura sp. SCN-SB (assembly GCF_043906805.1). Taxonomy (NCBI): domain Bacteria; kingdom Bacillati; phylum Actinomycetota; class Actinomycetes; order Streptosporangiales; family Thermomonosporaceae; genus Actinomadura; species Actinomadura sp. SCN-SB. The sequence continues at coordinate 60,602 of NZ_JBIMPP010000036.1, forward strand.
AAGACGCTGCTCGCCCTGCGGGAAGGCGGCCGCCAGGTCGTCGTCCTGGCGGGGAACCACGACGATCCGCGGCTGCTCGACGACGTCTACCGGCCGGTCCTGGACCATCTGGGCGTGCGGGTCGTCGGGCGGTTCCGGCGGCCGGACGCGGGCGGCGTGGTGTCCTGGACGACGCGGCACGGCGAACCGGTCCGGCTCGCGGCGCTGCCGTTCCTGTCGCAGCGGTACGTCGTCCGGGCCGTGGAGGCGCTCACCGACACCCCCGACCAGCACAACCGCCGGTACGCCGACCGGTTCGCCCGGCTCGCCGAGGCGCTGACGGCCGGGTTCGCCGACGACACCGTCAACCTGGTCGCCGCGCACGGGACGCTGCCCGGCGGGACGTGGGGCGGCGGTGAACGCGAGGCGCAGACCATCATGGACTACTACTTCGAGGCGTCGGCGTTCCCCGCGTCCGCGCACTACGCGGCGCTCGGGCACCTGCATCGGCGGCAGAGCATGCCGGGGCCGTGCCCGATCTGGTACAGCGGGTCCCCGATCGCGGTGGACTTCGGCGAGGAGCGGAACACGCCCGGCGCCCTCCTGGTGGAGGCGGCTCCGGGACGTCCCGCCAAGGTCCGCGAGGTGACGCTGAAGAGCGCCCGCGAGCTGCGCACGGTCAAGGGCTCGCTCGGAAGGCTGGAGGCGATGAAGGACGACGTGGGCGACGCCTGGCTGCGCGTCGTGGTCTCGGAGAAGCCGCGCGCGGGCCTCGCCGACCAGGTCCGTGACATCCTGCCCAACGCGCTGACCGTGGACATCGACGAGGAGTTCCGCCCGTCCTCGTCCCGCCGGGGGACGGCCGTCCTCGGCGAGGGGGTGCGCACGCCACGGCGGCTCTTCCGCGCCTACCTCGACCACACGGGGCACGAGGACGAGCAGGTCGTCGCCCTGTTCGACCGCCTCTACGACGACGTCACCACGGAGGCCGGGCGAGCCGGGGGAGGGGACGTCTGATGCGCCCCTTGTGCGTTCACATGGAGAACTTCTGTAGCTACCGGACGCCGACCACGATCGCCCTGCACGATGTGGACTACTTCGTGCTGGTGGGCCCGACCGGGTCGGGCAAGAGCACCGTCATCGACGCGATCAGCTTCGCCCTGTACGGGACGGTGCCGCGCTGGGCCAACGAGAAGACGATCGCGCTCGCGCTGGCGCCGTCCGCGACGTCCGGGAAGGTGGCGCTGGTCTTCGAGTCGGCGGGACGCCGGTACGGGGTCGTGCGGGCGCTGACGCGCAGCGCGCGCGGGACCGTCGGCACCAAGGAGGCGCGCCTGGACGAGCTCGACCCGTCCGTCGACCCCGCCGAGGGCGTCGAGGCGATGCTGGCGGCGTCCGCCAGGACGGTCGCCGACGGTGACCGGGTCACCCCGGCCGTGCAGCGCATCACCGGCCTGGAGTTCAAGTACTTCACCCAGTGCGTGATCCTGCCGCAGGGCAGGTTCGCCGAGTTCCTCCAGGCCGAGCCGCGCAAACGGCAGGACCTGCTCGTCCAGCTCCTGGACGCGGGCACGTTCGAGCTGGTCAAGCAGAGGGCCGGTGAGGAGGCGCGGGCCGCGGAGGTCAGGCGGGAGTCCGCCGAGGCGAGGCTGGCGGGCCTGGCCGACGCCGACGAGGCGGCCGAGACCGCGGCGCGGCGGCGCCTCGACCGGCTGCGCGCCCTCGGCGACGAGGTCGGGTCGGCGCTGGACGGGCTGCGCGAGGCCGACGCGGAGATCGCGGAACGGGAGAAGGACGCGGTCGAGGGCAGGCGCGCGCTCGCCGCCCTGGGCGCGTTGGCGTTGCCCCGCCACGTCCCGACCCTGGCCGAGGACATCCGCTTGGCCGCCGAGCGCGCGGAGCGGCTGGCCGAGGACGTGACCAGGCTGGAGGAGCAGGAGGAGGCGGCCCGCGACCGGCTCGCCGGCCTGGGCGACCGGACGGCCCTCGAACTCGCGCGCACGGCCCACCGCGAGCACGCCCGCCTCAGCGGGGAGATCGCCGAGGCGGAGTCGGGTTCGGCCGACGCGCACCGGGCCGTGACCGGCGCCGAGGCGCGCGTCGCGGACGCCCGGCGGCGGCTGGAGGAGGCCGAACGCGAGCGGCAGCGCCTGCGGGACGCCCACACCGCCGCCGATTTGGCCCGGCGGCTGGAACTCGGCGAGCCGTGCCCGGTCTGCCTGCGCCAGGTGACCGAACGGCCGCGACACCACGCACCGGCCGCTCTGGACAAGGCCGAACGGGCGGTGACGGACGCGCGGAAGGAACTCGACGCCGCCCAGGCGGAGGAGACGGCGCGCAAGAACGCGCTTTCCGTCCTGGAGGAGAAGCTCGCCGGTCTCCGGCGGCAACTGGACGCGCAGGCCGAGCACCTCCGCGATCAGCCCGACGCCGCGGGCGTCGACGAACGCCTGGCCGCCATCCGTTCCGCCGAGAAGGAGGTGGAGGGCGCGCGGCGTGCCACGGCCGCCGCCCGCAAGGAGAAGAACCGTGCCGACGCGGACGCCGCCGATCTGCGCAAGGAGGCCGAGCAGGCGCTCACCGAGCTCGACCGTGCCCGCGACACCGTCGTGGCGCTCGGCGCGCCACCGGTCGACAGGTCCGACCTGCACGCGGCCTGGACGGGCCTGCTGGCCTGGCGGGACGAGGAGGAGCACCGGCGGCGGCAGGACACCGACGCCCTCGAAGAGCGGTTGCGGGCCGCCCGGCTCGCACGCGACGAGCGGGCCCGCGCGCTCGCCGCCACGCTCGCCGACCACGAGATCGCCGCGCCCGCGCGGCTGGAGCCCGACACGGTGCGCGAGACCATCGTCAACGCCCGCAACCAGGCCGAACACCGGCTGGAACGCGTCCAGGAGAGGCGTCGGGAGGCGGCCGCGCTGCGCGCCGAGGCCGACCGGCACGCCCAGGACGCCCGGGTCGCGCACGCGCTGGCCGTTCACCTGCGCGCGAACAACTTCGAGAACTGGCTGTGCGGCGAGGCGCTCGACCTCCTCGTGGCCACCGCGTCCGAGACGTTGCGGGAGCTGTCGGACGGGCAGTTCGCGCTGGCCCTCGGCGACCGCAACGCGATCGAGGTGATCGACTACGCCGAGGCCGGGATGCGGCGCAACGTGCGCACCCTGTCGGGCGGCGAGACGTTCCAGGCGTCGCTGGCCCTGGCGCTCGCCCTCTCCGACCAGGTGGCCCGGTTCGGCGGCGGCGCCCGCGGCCTGGAGTCGATCTTCCTGGACGAGGGGTTCGGCACGCTCGACCCGGCCACCCTCGACACCGTCGCGGCCACCCTGGAACGTCTCGCGTCCGGCGGCGACCGCGTGATCGGCATCGTCACCCACGTCCCCGCACTCGCCGAGCGCGTCCCGGTCCGCTTCGAGGTGTCACGGGACGGCACGGGCTCCCACGTCGAGAAGAAGAGCGCATGACCACAGCACCGACCGAGGCCGCCGGCGCCATCACCATCGACCCGTGGGACCCGGGGTACGCCACGTCCCTCACGGCCGAGGCGCTGACCGAGATGGACGCCACGTCCGTCCAGATCGACCTGGACGTGGAGACGCCCGCCGCGCGATGGACCCCGATCGAGCCCGCCGCGTCCGGCCCGCCCACCGGTGGGGTCCTCATCGCGGACGGCGTCCGCCGGATCGAGGCCCGGGTGTGGGTGGGCGACCCGTCCGGCGGCATGCCGGTGCCGGGGATCGCCGCGTCCTGCGCCGCCGGGCTGGTGCGCTGCGCGCCCGGCGGTCCCGCCGAACTGGCGGAGGTGGAGGTGCGGCGGTTCCTGTTCACGCCGTCCGACCAGGCAGCCGACCTGCCGACCTGGGCCGGGACCTACGTCGCCGGACGGGCCAAGGGCGCCACCGCCGAGGAGCTGTCACTGGCGCTCCAGCGGCGGCTCAGCGACCTGGAGGTGAGCCTGGCGACCCGCCACCGTTCCGAGAACGCCTCCAGGGCGGACGAGCTGCTCATCGTGGACGGCCCCTTGCGCGGCCGGGCGCACCTGCCGCGCACCATCGGGTACGTGAAGACCCACCATGCCGCGTACCTGTCGGGCCATCAGGCGTCCGTCCTGGCCGGCCTGCGCGCGGGGCAGCGCACCCCGCTGTTCCTGATGACCACCAGCTGGGGACGGTTCTCCTGGTACCTGCGGCTGCCCAGCCCGTCGGGGGCGCCCTGGGCGGGCATCGCCCGGTGCGAGGCGGCGGCGGACCTGGACGTGGCCACGGCCGTGGACCTGGCCGACGCCAGCGCGGCGATCATTCCGGCGCTGGCCGGGGTCGACTACAAGGACCCCAGGGCGCCGCAGAACCTCGTCCCCATCGGCGGCCTGGAGAAGCTCCTCCGCCACCGGCTCGGCGACCCCGGCCTGCTGTACCGGGCGCTGCGCACCGCCACCCGCCCCCTCAACGGGCACGCGCCCAACGGCCACGCTCCCACCAGGGAGGGCGCATGACCGTCAGGTCTCCCCGTGGCGCCCGGCGCCTCCGGCGAACCTCGTCGCGCCTTCGACCGCCTCGGCGGACGCGAGGGACACCTGCCCGTGGCGGAACTCCACCGCCATCGCCGCCTCCTCGTCCAGTCCCTCCTGCTCCAGGACCGACGCCCGGTCGCGGCGCAGGCACGTCTGCGGGAACGCGGCGATCTGGGCGGCCAGCTCGCACGCCCCGGTGACCGCGCGCCCTTCCGGGACGAGCCGGTTGACCAGCCCGATCTCGTACGCCTCGGCGGCGTCCACCGGGCGGCCGGTGAGGATCAGGTCCAGCGCCCGGCTCCGCCCGATCAGGCGCGGCAGCCGTACCGTGCCGCCGTCGATCAGCGGGATGCCCCAGCGCCGGCAGAACACCCCGAACACGGCGCTCTCGTCCGCGACCCGCAGGTCCGCCCACAGCGCCAGTTCCAGCCCGCCCGCCACGGCATGGCCGCTGACCGCGGCGATCACCGGCTTGGACAGGGTCATGCGCGTCGGCCCCATCGGGCCGTCGCCGTCCGGGGCGACGCGGTTGCCGTCGCCCTCGCTGATGGCGCGCAGGTCGGCGCCCGCGCAGAAGGTGCCGCCCTCCCCGTACAGCACGGCCACGGACGCCTCAGGGTCGGCGTCGAACGCGCGGAACGCCGCCGACAGCGCCTCGGCGGTGGCGCGGTCCACCGCGTTGCGGCGCGCGGGACGGTCGATGCCGATCAGCGTGATCGGCCCGTCCTTTCTGGTCACCACGGTCATCGTGTCACCGTTCCCTCGGGCCGCCCGGTCCACGTCGTCCGGCGGCGGGATCACTCCGATGCTGCCAGACGCGCCGACAGCGCGCGGCGTGCGGCTCCAAGGTCGTGGACGGTGGTGAGGCGGCGCGTGACGCCCGCGATGTCGCAGATCTTGCGCACGATGCCACGGCGGGGGAGCACCACGACCACCGGCACGCCCATCGCGTCGGCGCGCAGCGCGGACCGGAAGATCGCGTTCGGGCCGGCGGAGTCGCAGAACGCGCAGCCGCTCAGGTCCAGGACGAGCCCGGCCGCGCCGGACCGCAGCGCCCGCCTCGCCTCGCCGAGCACCAGCTCGCCGTTGGTCAGGTCGACCTCGGCGGGGAACCGCACCACCGCGGGGTCGCTTCGCGTCATCGAGCCGCTCCCTCCCGGACCGGGCGCCGTCGCACGTCCGTGATCGGGACCCTAACCCCTGAACCTGAGCGGAACATGAGAGCGCCGTCCACGTTCGGTGGAGACGCCCGTACCGGCGCGCCGGACGACCGGGCGGCGGTGGAAACGGCCGGATGCCCTGCGGGGAAGGAGATCCGGAACGGCCGCAATGGACGTTATCGCCGCTCTATAACTGGAATTCTCGGCATTATGCGAGGCCGGGCGCGCACGGCCACGGGGGCAATCTACTCCTCGCGGGAATACCCGCAGGCCACCCGCGGCGGGGCGCGCCGCCGCCGCGCGTGGAGCCGGGGCCCCGGCGGGGCGGATCCCCGCCGGCACCACCACGGCCTGCCGGCGATCGGGGTGGACGTCGTGGCCGCCGTGCCGGGCGCGGGCCTCGCGAGGGTCCTCGTCAGAGGTCTCGTGAGGGGTCTCGCGAGGGTCAGCGCCTGCCCTCGGCGGGACGGTCGGCCAGGTCAGGGCCGCGACGCGCGGGGAGGTCGCGGCCGACGAGCCAGGCGGTGAGGGTGGCGTGGTAGGCGTCCAGCGAACGGATCAGCGCCCGGCGGTCGGCCGGTTGCATCGGGATCGCAGCGATCTTGTGGCGCAGGTCGTCGCGGGCCGCCTCCCACGACTCACGCAGCTTTCCGGTCGCATTGCTCATGTCTCCGACGGTAACAGGCGGGCGCCGGAAATCCGAAGAGATCTACCTACCGAGAACCCTTTTTTGCGGCGGAGTCCGACGAATCAGCGACGGCCAGGGTGATCATTTTCTGATCTTCGAAAATTGGTATTCGGCCGATGTTGGGATGGGGAAGCCGCCATGGGCCATTCCCTCAGCAATGACCGACAAGTCCGGGCAAATACGGCTTATTCCGTCATCCCGGTCGCCATGGGAGCGGGTCGCGTTGAGGCGGCCGGGCTTGGGCCGGTGCAAGGGAGTGGACTTCTCCGCTATGCCCGGCCGCCTCCCCTCGTCCCCCGCCGCGCGGCTCGGCGGACCAGGCCCGGGGGCGACGGGCCTGGTCCCTTGCGGCGTCTCGGCGCGATGACGCGGGACTTGACGTTAACGCGCAGGTCATACGGAGTGAAGTGACCGGATCCTTACAGTTGTTTCCTACTCTGGTCCGGGACCGATGGTCGATAGTTGCCGCGCCACCTCGCGTCACGGGCCCGCCGGGTTCCGCCCCTCGACGAAGTCACGGAGCAGCGCGAGCGCGCGTTCGGGGGCCTCGCGGAAGACGCCGTGCCCCGCGTCGGGGAACACGTGCAGGCTGTGCGGCGCGCCCACCGCGTCCAGGGCCGCGTCGAGCCGCCGGGCGGCGGAGACGGTGGCGACCGGGTCGTGCTCACCGGCGAGGATCAGCGTCTTGCACGTGACCTGCCCGAGCTGCTCCCACGGGTCGAACCGGCCCGCGAGGCTCCGCCGGAAATGCTCGATGACGTCATGGTTGAACCGGACGCGCCGCATCCTGTCGGCCGCGTCCGGATCGCCGCCGGGACGCCGCGAGTAGAGGGGCAGGCAGATCCGCTCCCAGTCCTCCTGGACGTCCTCGCCGTCCCAGTAGCGCCGGGCCGTCTCGCGCGCCTCGGGACCGCCGAGCCGCTCGAACACCTCCAGCCGTTCCTCCGCCGGTCCCGGCATGACGCTGTCCAGGACCACCCCGCCCAGGCGGGACGCATGCCGGATCGCCGCCGTCAGCGCGACCCAGCCGCCGCTGGAGGTGCCCAGCAGCACGGGCCGGTCGATCCCCAGGGCGTCGCAGAAGTCGGCGACGTCGTCGGCCCAGCGCTCCCACGTCCACTGGCCGGGACCGCTGCGGTCCGAGCGTCCGCTGCCGCGCTGGTCGAGATAGACCACCTGGGCGAACGCGGCGGCGGGGGCGAGCACCGGCTTGAACATCGAATGGTCGGCACCCGGACCGCCGTGCAACGCGACGATCGTGGGACGCTCCACCATCGCCGGACCGTCCGGGACCAGCGCGGGGCCGTCGACATCGAAGTACAGGCGGACATCCCCCACGGAGACGAACATGCCGGACATTCTGGCCGGAGCGGCGCGCTCCGCGAAGGGGGTAGAACGGGAGGGTGAAAGTGGTGGCACTCGCCGACACGCACGCGCCGCGGCGCTGGCGGTCCTGCCCGCCCGCGGTGGCCGCGCACCTGCGGGACGCCGACCTGATCCTGCACGCCGGTGACGTGTGCACCGCCGCCGTCCTGGACGAGCTCGCCCAGTACGCGCCCGTCCACGCGGTCCTCGGCAACAACGACGGCCCGGACGTCGCCGAGTGGGGCGCCCCCGAGCGCCTGGAGCTGGACCTGGACGGGCTGCGCGTGGCGATGGTGCACGACAGCGGGCAGAAGCAGGGCCGGCTCGCCCGGATGCGGCGCTGGTTCCCCGACGCCGATCTGGTCGTCTTCGGGCATTCCCACATCCCGCTGGACGAGGCGGGCCCCGATCTGCGGATCTTCAATCCGGGCTCGCCCACCGACCGGCGCCGCCGGCCCCACGGGACGCTGGGGCTGCTGGACATCCGGGACGGCCGCCTGGCCGGCGCCGAGATCGTCCCCGTGACCTGACCGGGGCCTCAAGCGGCCAGGAACGCCCCGAACGGCAGGTTCCGCACCACCCAGAAGGCCAGCACGAGCCCGAGAAGGCCCCAGATCAGCCGCGGATCGCCCGCCCGGACGCGGGCCGGCCGTCCCCGCGCGCCGGCCAGGGTCCACCGCGTCCAGAAGAACGCCAGGACGGGCAGCATCGCGACCGTGAACACGTTCAGCGCCAGCGCCGCCGCCAGGTCGCCGTGGGCCAGGGCATGGAGGGTCCGCAGCGACCCGCAGCCCGGGCACTGGTACCCGGTCAGGGTCAGGAACGGGCAGGTCGGGTAGTGGCCGGGCTCGTTGGGATCGACGACCGCGACCACCGTGAGCGCGGCCGCCGCCAGCGCGAGCGTCCCCAGCGGGGCCGCCAGCCTGCCCGCGGCCGCGCGTACGCGAAGGTCGGCGGCCGTCAGAGGCCGCCACTCCCGCTGGTGCTCAGCGCGCCGAGCGCGATGAGCAGGCCATAGATCACGGCGACGACCACGCCCGCGACGGCCGAGACGATGGCCCAGGTCTTGGCGTTCTTGGACGCGCTGTAGGCGCCCGCCTGATCGCCCGACGCCCACTTGGAGTTCACCTGCGCCGCGAACACGATCGACACCACGCCGGCGGGAAGGCAGCAGAAGATGGTGGTCAGAATGGCCCAGACGAGATGGTTGGGGGGCGGGGCGCCGTAGCCGCCGGCCCCTGACGGGTAGGTCTGAGGGCCGGGCGGGTAGTTGCTCATGCGTTCCTCCGGAGGCGCGACGTTGAGATCAAGATGTTCCCATGACTCCGCGCTCCAAGCGAAGCCGATAACCCCACCCGTGCCCGAACAGGTATGAGGCCGCTCGTTCCGGTTGGGCCGCGCCGCGAGCGGCCGTAGGCTGCTCGGGTGACCGAAAAGGTGTGGGAGATCGAGCCGTCCGGGCCGTTGCGCGGCGACGTCACCGTGCGCGGGGCCAAGAACGCGGTGAGCAAGCACATGGTGGCCGCCATGCTCGGCGACGGCCCCAGCATCATCCGCAACGCGCCCGATGTGGGCGAGGTCGGCATCACCGCGGCCATGCTGGAGCATCTCGGCACGCATGTGGAGCGGTCCGGCGACCGCCTGGACATCACCACGGGACCGGTGACCGAGCCGGACGTGCCCAAGGCGTTCACCGGACTGAACCGGATCCCGATCCTGATGCTGGGCCCGCTGCTGCACCGCGCCGGGGAGGCGTTCGTGCCGCTGGTGGGCGGCGACCCGATCGGCCGCCGCCCGGTCGACTTCCACGTGGACGCGCTGCGCGCGCTGGGCGCCGAGGTGGAGATCGCCGAGGACGGCATCCACGCCCGCGCGTCCCGGCTGCGCGGCACCCGGATCGAGCTGCCCTATCCCAGCGTCGGCGCAACCGAGACGGTGTTGCTGGCCGCCGTTCTCGCCGAGGGCAAGACGGTGATCCGCAACGCCGCCACCGAGCCGGAGATCATCGAGCTGGCGCTGTTCCTGCAGCGGATGGGCGCGGGGATCGCCTTCGCCCCCGACCGCCGGATCGTGGTCGAGGGCGTCGACCGGCTGAACGGCGCGGAGACCACCCTGGCCGGCGACCGGATCGAGGCGTTCTCCTACCTGGTGGCGGGGCTGGTCACCCGCGGCGAGGTCCGGGTGCACGGCTGCCCGCAGGACCGGCTGGTCACCGCCATCACCACGCTGGCCAAGATGGGCGCCGGGTTCGAGATCACCGATGAGTGGATCATGGCGTCCGCGCCGGACGGGCTGCGGCCCGCCGCCGTCCAGACCGACACCCACCCCGGCTTCGCCACCGACTGGCAGACCCCGCTGATGGTGCTGTTCACGCAGGCGGACGGCATGTCGGTGCTGCACGAGACCGTGTACGAGAACCGGCTGGCCTACGTGCCCGCGCTCAAGTCCATGGGCGCGGAGATCGAGGTGTACGACACGTGCCTGGGCGGCCCCGCCTGCCGGTACCACGACACCAGCGCCCTGCACTCGGCCGTGGTCCGCGGGGTCACCAAGCTGCGCGGCAACGACGTCACCATGCCGGACATCAGGGCCGGGTTCTCCGCCGTCCTCGCCGCCGCCGTGGCCGAGGGGCCGTCCACGCTGCGCGGCGTCCACCACATCGAGCGGGGCTACCACCGTCCCGTCGAGCAGTTCCAGAACCTGGGCCTCACCCTGCGCGCCCGCTGACCCGGGGCAGCGGCTCCAGTTCGTGGGTGTAGAGCCAGGAGGTCGACCGCTCGTACAAGAAGCGCAGCACCAGTGGCATGACGGCGTTCTGGACGCGGCGCGCCACCGGTCCCGCCGTCTTGGACTCGCGGTTGGCGCCCGCCATCTTCATCAGCTTGGCGGTGCGGCCCCGCCTGCCGCGCTCGTACGTTTCCAGCGCCTCGGGCAGGGACGCCGCGGACATGACGGCGTGTGCGAGCACGGCGGGGTCCTCGATCGCCATGGACGCCCCCTGCCCCGCTCCGACCGGATGGACGGCGTCGCCCACCAGTACCATCGGCGCGCGCTGCCACACCCGCACGTCCTCCAGGAGGTGATGCGCCGTGGGACGGTGTAGCTCCCTCGCCTCGCGCAGCACGGCGGACGGCTGCTCCTCGTACCGGTAGAGCCGTGCCAGCGCGTCCAGGCCGATGCCGGCATCGGGCTTGTCCGGCGCCGCGACCTGGGCCGCCCACCACACGGTCCCGTCCGGGACGGGGATCGCGATGAACGCTCCGGCCCGCGAGAAGGTCAGGTTGAACGTGCCGGGGGCGAGGTCCGCGCCGCCGCCCGCGCTGATGCCCGGCACGGTGTAGTAGCCGCCGTACGAGGGTTCGGCCGCACCCGGGTCGAGGATTCGCCGGGTCGCGGACCGGATGCCGTCCGCGCCCACCAGCAGGTCCGCTTCGTCGGTGCGGCCTCCTGCGAACGCGGCCCGCACGCCCCCGGCTTCAAGGCGCTCCGCGTCCACCAGCCGTTCCCCGGTGACCACGCGCGCACCGAGCCGTACCGCCTCTTTCCGTAGCTCCTCGACGAGCCGCCCACGCCAGAGCGTGATGCTGTACATCGGGTCGGCGGAGAGCCGTCCCCGAGCCACCTCGCCCAGCAACCGGCCGTTGCTCGCCCACATCCGCTGCAGTGGCAGCGCGAAGCCCGCGTCCCTGACCCGATCCAGGCACCCCAGCGTGTCCAGGCCACGCAGCCCGTTGGCGGACAGGCTCACGAAGGACCCGACCGGGCCGGCCGGGTCCTCGTACGCCTCGTACACCGTCACCTCCGCGCCGATCCGCCGGAACCCGATCGCGCTCGCCGCCCCGGCCACGCCGCCGCCCGCCACGATCACCCGGTTGCCATCCTCCCGAATCCTCATTCACCGAATATATATTCGGCGAATTGGGCTTCAGTATGATGACCCAAGGAGGAGCAGTGGGCAAGGGAGGCGTCCGGAAGGCGCGGGCCGCCGAGACGCGGGAGGCGCTGAAGGCGGCCGCCCGCCGCCTGTTCATGGAGCGCGGCTACCTCAACACCAAGATCACCGACATCACCGCGGCGGCCGGCCGTGCCACCGGCTCGTTCTACGACCACTTCGCCGGCAAGGAGGAGCTGCTCCAGTCGCTGATGGCGGACATGGGCGCCCAGGCCGACGCCGAGATCCGCGCCGGCGAGCACCCCCGCGACCACGACCTGACCGACCCCGTCCAGCTCCGCGAGCACCTGGCGGTGGCCTGGAACGTTTACCGCGACCACCTGCCGGTGGTGGTGGCGCAGATGCAGTCGGTCATGGCCGACGACCCGCGTTCCGGCAGGCTGTGGGCGATGCTGGCCGCCGAGACCGAGACCTTCCGCGAGCATCTGGAGTACGCCCGCGACCGCGGCCGTACCCTGCCCGGCGACCCCCGGCTGGTCGCCGCCGCGATGGGCGCGATGATCGCGATGCTCGGCTACGCGGTGCTCACCGCGGGCGAGAACCGCCCGGCCGCGACGGACGAGGAGATCGTCGACACCTTGACCCGCCTCCTCCTCCACGGTCTGGCCGGGGGCGAGGGCTGACGGCAGCATGGAAGACCCAGCCGTCCCGCCCCGGAGGTCACCGTGTACACGCCGCTGAGCCCGCTGTCCTTCCTCGCGCGGTCCGCGGAGGTGTTCCCCGCCAAGACCGCGATCGCCTACGGCGACCGGCGCAGCACCTACGCCGAGTTCGCCGCGCACGCCACCCGGGTCGCGCACGCGCTGCGCTCCCTGGGCGTCCGACCGGGCGACCGGGTGGCCTACCTGGCGCCGAACGTCCCCGAAGCCCTCGTGGCGCAGTTCGCCGTCCCGCTCGCCGGGGCGGTGCTGGTGGCGATCAACACCCGGCTCGCGCCCGAGGAGGTCCGCTACATCTGTGACCACTCCGGCGCCAAGGTGCTCGTGGTGGACGCCGGCCTGCACCCCACCATCGCCCCGGGCGGCCTGCCGGACGAGATCGTCACCGTGCCCGCCCCCGGCATCACCCCCGACCCGGCCGTGGGCGGGATCTCCTACGAGGAGTTCCTGGAACGCGGCTCCGACGACCCTCTGCCCTGGGCGGTGGACGACGAGAACGCGCCGATCTCCATCAACTACACCTCGGGCACCACCGGCCGTCCCAAAGGCGTGGTCTACACCCACCGCGGCGCGTACCTCAACGCGCTCGGCGAGATCGTCCACTCGGGGCACACGCCCGACAGCGTGTACCTGTGGACGCTGCCGATGTTCCACTGCAACGGCTGGTGCACGGGCTGGGCGCTGGCCGCCATCGGCGGAACCCAGGTGTGCCTGCGCACCGTCGACCCCGACCGGATCTGGGAACTGCTGGACGCCGAGGGCGTCACCCACCTCAACGGCGCCCCGACCGTCCTCCGCATGATCGCCGACGCCCCGCAGGCCCACCGCCTGCCCCGCCCCCTGACCATCACCACGGCCGCCGCCCCGCCCACCCCCACGATCATCGCCCGCATGGAGGAACTGGGCGCCCGGCTCGTCCACGTGTACGGCCTGACCGAGACCTACGGCCCGTACTCCGTGTGCGAGCCGCAGAGTGACTGGCCCGCCTCGGACCGCCCCCGCCTCCTCGCCCGCCAGGGCGTCGGCATGCTCCAGACCGACGGCCTGCGCGTCGTGGACGAGGACATGAACGACGTCCCCGCCGACGGCGAGACCCTGGGCGAGATCGTGATGCGCGGCAACAACGTCATGGCCGGATACCACGAGGACCCCGAGGCCACCGCCCGAGCCTTCCGCGGCGGCTGGTTCCACTCCGGCGACCTGGGAGTCCGCCACCCCGACGGCTACGTGGAACTGCGCGACCGCGCCAAGGACATCATCATCTCCGGCGGCGAGAACATCTCCACCGTCGAGGTCGAGACCGCCCTGGACTCCCACCCGGCTGTCCAGGAGGTCGCGGTCGTCGCCATCCCGGACGACCACTGGGGCGAACGCCCCAAAGCCTTCGTCGTGCTCCGCGAGAACACCGCACCCACCAAGGAGGACCTGACCGCCCACGTACGCGCCCGCCTGGCCGGCTTCAAGGTCCCCGACGAGATCGAGTTCGTCGCCGAACTCCCCAAGACCTCCACCGGCAAAATCCAGAAATTCCAGCTCCGCGAAAAAGAATGGTCCACCAAACCCCGCAAAATCCAGGGCTGACCCGCCCCACAATCGCACCTCCGGCTCGCCGCTAAGAAACTGCTCTTCACGCCGACCCCAGCCCGTCACCCCAGCCCCGAACGGCGCCCAGGCGC